>CAIQSZ010000144.1 GCA_903874575.1 uncultured Elusimicrobia bacterium | reverse complement strand
CGCGCGGGCGGTCTGGCTCTTGACGGTGCCGGGATCGCCGCGGATCAGGAGCGGCCGACCGGCTGCCTCCGCGGCGCGCAGGGCGGCGCCGGTGTCGGCCTCGAAGCGGTGGACCGAGGCCGGCCAGGTACCGCCGGCGGGGAGCGGGACCGGGGTGTCGAGGGGGTAGTCGGGGATGGGCGGTGGGGGGTGGGCCATCAGAAGGTTTCCAGCAGTTCCAGATAGTCGCGCACGGTGTCGATCAGGTCGGGCTCGTCCAGCGGCGTAGGTCGGGTTAGCGCAGCGTAACCCGACTTGCCGAGGCTCGCTGTCGGGTTACGGCGCGCGTTAACCGTCTGTTGTTGAGCGAAGCACCGTGCCACGCGCGCCTAACCCGACCTACGGCTGGCCCTGTTCCCCTATTTCGGATTACGGCCCTTCCTCAACTTACGCTCATAGAACACTGTCCCCGCTTCGTAGTCACGGATATCGCCCGGAGCAATGCCAACTCTCTTCTTCCGGTCGTTGAATTCCAGCAAGAAGCCGGCGGCGCGAATGAGCAAGGTTTCAATCTCCCGTTCGTGCTTCTTTTCGGCCACCACGTAGAACGAGAAATACTCAAGTTCCAAAGGATGGGCAGCTTTTCTTTTCTTAAGCCGTTCGAAGATGTTTCCGCGGCCGATGTAGCGCGGACAACCCATTGAGTCGTGAGCAACGTAGACACCTTGCCAAGAGTGGCCCTTTTGCTCGAGATGCTCTTTGACTTCGGACAGTGCTTCAAAAGGGAGTTTTTCGCCAACTACTTTGAATAGATGTTCTACCTTACCCGGATTGCCTTGATGGCGCTTTAGCTCACCGTAGTCGACTGTCCAGATGTTTCCGTCGCCAACGACCTGTTCGGAAACGGTCTTCGTTAGCGGTGATTTCTTCTTGGCAGATGTAATGGTGGGGGCCATGGCGGGCTTCCTGACGACGGACATAGAGCCTTCTGGGGACAGCATACCTAACCCCTTGACCGGGGCCCGCGATCCGCTCACTGGGGGGGCGCTGACTCGCGCCGGGCCGACCGTTCGGCACCGACTGAGCGCACGTCAGCTCCCCGCGTCGTCGACGTTGCCGGCAACCCTGCGCAAGTCTTTGGTCAGGATGAACAGATGCAGCGGATCGGTCGGCGAGGCGATGAAACCGAAGTGTTCGTAGAAGGTGCGGGCCGCGTCATCCTTCGCATGAGCGGCGAGTGCGCGGATGCCGACGATGCCGGCCGCCCGTAGCGTCCGGCGCATCGCATCTTTGAGCAGGCCGGCCCCGACCCCCTTGGCCTGCCAGACCGTAGCGACCGCGAGTCGCGCCAACAGCAGCAGCGGAACCGGATGACGGGCCAGCCCGCGGGTCAGCCGGTCCGGGGCATCGTCATAGGCGACCTCGCTGACGACCAGCGTATAGAAGCCGACGACGTTGGTGTCAGCCAAGCCCAGGTAGGTTTGGGAGGCATTGGCCTGTTGGCTGGTGAGCGCGAAGCGGGTCAGAAAGCGGTTGAGGGCAAACTGTCCGCAGTCGAACCCGTCCACCGGATGATGACGCGCCAGCTTTTCGATGGCGCACACGGTCATGGCTGAACGTCGGGGGCCTCGAAAATGCTTGGTGTGGCGAACAACCGTTCCACCCGCGGCAGGGCGCGCGGCGGCGCATCGAGGGCCGTCATGAAGGCCGCCCAGTGCTCGGCATCCAGGCCGAAGCGCCGGCGGTCGGCCAGGGTTTCTTCGGCGCGCGCGAGGGCGCTCTCCAGGACGAAGTCGCTTACGGACCGCCGCGCGGCGCCGGCAGCGGCATAGAGCGTCCGCTTGGCCGCCGGGGTCAGGCGCAAGTCGAGTTTCTCGGAACGAGGTGGTGTGACCATCACGGTTCTCCATTGTATGGGGTCAGCGTAGCACGCCCGACGTTGTCATGACGCGCAATCCGTCGCTGTTGCAGCGTCATTTGGCGCGCCGGTTGCG
>CAIQSZ010000143.1 GCA_903874575.1 uncultured Elusimicrobia bacterium | reverse complement strand
GTCTTCCGGCCGGTCTCCCACTCCCGCGGCGAGGCTGGTCGATCAGGAGGCTGCTGAGCCGAAGAGCGCCGAGTCCGCCGCGCCGGCCGTCCCCGCCGCGCCCGCCGCCCTCTCCGCGCCGGAGAAAAAAGGCCCTAAGCCCTCCGGCGGTGGGAGAGCCCCCGTCAAAAATGCTTCCAAGAGCGGTAAGAAGAAGGCTCCGCTGGAATCGAAGTACAAGTCCCGCGCGCTTTCGGAGAACACCGAGACCTCGTATCGTTACGACGCCGACGGCAATCCGATCGTCGGGACCAAAAAGAAGCGTTCATCCGCCGAGAAGGCCGAAAAGACCGGGGACTCCGAGGAGGCCGAGGATAAAGCGCGCGAAAAGTGCTCTTCCGGCGAGTCCTGCTCGGACAAGCCGTCCGAGTCCGACGCCCTCTAAAGGGCTTGGGTCATGAGGCTTTCCGGCCTGCGTTGGCTCCTCCTGCCGGTCGCCGTCGTCGCCGGCGGGCTCTGCGTCTTCTCCGGTCTTACCCTCGTCCGCGCGGCCGCGGCCGTCGTCTGCGGCCTGGGCTGGTACCGTTTGTCCAGGGCCAAGGTGCGCTCCCTCGACCGCGAGGCTTTGGGCATCCTCCCGCGCCGTCAGCGCCGGGGTCCTCGCGCGTCGCGCGCTTGACAGATGACTGGTCGTATGTATAATTATACGGAAGACCAGTTATGTCACGCCCTTCCGCCCACCTCGACCGCAAGCTGATCGGCGCCGCGCGCGCGCTGCTTCCGCGGACCGGCCTGGACGGGCTGTCCGTTCGCGAGGTCGCCCGCCGCGCCGGCGTCAACATCGGGATGTTCCACTACCACTTCAAATCCAAGGAGGCGTTCGTCCGCGCCGTCCTGGAGAGCGTGTACGGGGACTTCCTGGCCTCGTTCCACGAGGCCGCCGAGGGGCCGGGAGCGGCGCGCGAGCGGCTGCGCGCCGTCCTGGTCGCGTACGCGCACTTCGCCCGCCGCCAGCGGGTGTTCTACGCGATGATGATGCGCGAACTGCTGGCCGGACGTCCGGAGATGATCGCCTTCGCCCGGACGCGCTTCCCGAAGCACGCGGGCGCGCTGATGGACCTCATCGAACGGTGCCGCCGCGAGAAGACGGTCCGCGATCTGCCGACGCCGGTCCTGTGCATGTTCGCGATGAGCGCGATGGGGGTGCCCAACTTGGCGGCGGCGGGCCTGGAACGCTGCGGCCAGAAGAGGATCGGGGGATTTCCCGTGAAGGATTTCATCGAGACGGTGCTGTCGGACCGGATGATCGAGACGCGCGCCGACATGGTGCTGGCGGCGCTGGCGCCGGCGCGCGGAGGCCGAAAATGAGCCTGCTCCTCGCCGCGCTGCTGGCCGCTCCGGCCGCCGCCGAGGCGCCGCTGTTCTCCCTGACGATGGACCAGGCCGTGGACGCCGCGCGGTCGCATTCGCTCGAATCGAGGGCCGCCGCCGAGGAGAGCGCGGCCGCCCGGGACGAGGCCGACGCGCAGTTCTCGCCGTTGGTTCCTCGCCTGACGCTGGACGGCTACTACAGGTACCAGACCGAGGTTCCGCGCTACTCCGCGGCCTCCGGCGCGCCGGACCGGCCGTTCGGCTCCAACCGCGCGACCTCGATCGGCCCGGCTTTGAGTTGGACGCTGTGGGACGAGGGCGCGCTGCGCAAGACCTGGAAGTCCCAGTTGGCGGGCGCGCGTTCGCGCGAGGAGACGGAGCGTCTGACCGGACTGCTCGCGACGCAGTCGGCGCGGCTGGCCTACGTCCAGGTCCAGCTCGCGCGCGAGAAAGTCCGCCTGCTGGCGGACTCGGTCGCGCTGGCCGAGGCGCGCTACGCGGACGTCCGCAAGCGCCAGGGCGCGGGCGCGGCCAGCCGCATCGACGCGCTGGCGTCCCATCAGGAAGACATACAACGGCGCAAGGATTTCTACGCGGCGCAGTCGGATCTGGCGGCCTGCCTGCGCGTCTTGTTCCAACTGACGGGTTTGGGCGCGGGTCTGGACGCGACCCGGCCGGTCGACGTCCGCGTC
>CAIQSZ010000142.1 GCA_903874575.1 uncultured Elusimicrobia bacterium | reverse complement strand
TCGTCGGTCTGCTGGGACAAATCCAGCACGTCCTTCTGCGTGGCGATGCAGCCGGACAGGAGGAGCGGGGCCAGCGCGGCCGCGAGGAGCCTTAGGCTCACTTCCGGGCGCGGGCGCGCGTCTCGGCGCGCCGGTTCTTGGACCAGCACTCCTCGGTCGACTCGGGGCAAACGTGCAGCTCCTTGCCGTACGAGATCGTCGCCACCTTGGCGCCGTCCACGCCGAGGCGGATGTAGTAGTCGCGCACTTCCTTCGCCCGCTTCTGGCCCAGCGCCAGGTTGTAGGCGACGGTGCCGCGCTCGTCGCAGTGGCCGGCGACCAGGACGACCATGCCGGAGTCCCCCTTGATGACCTCCGCGTTGGCCTTCAGGACGGTCAGGGCCTCATCGGAGAGCTTGGCGCTGTCGTAGTCGAAGGGGACGGTCTTCAGGTCCTCGCGCGCCGAGAAATCCGTTCCGTCGACGCGCAAGGACGCCTCGGTGACCTCGGTCGGCGGGGCGGCGGGGGCGGCTTCGGCCGCGCCGGAGCCGGGTTTGGCGCCTTTCTCAAGTCCGGTCTTCGCGCCGGGCTTAGTGGTCGCGCACGCCGCGAGGAAAGCCGCGGCGGCGACGACGAGCAGATGGGAAGAGGTCTTCATGGTTGTCATGATACCAAACTCAGCACCCGCTTCCCGCGGACTTCGCCCGCCGGACCGATGTCGTAGACGATGGGTTGGCAGGTGCCGATCTCGACCTTCAAGATATCCTCGGGCGTCAGCTTCTCCAGGCCCATCACGATGGCGCGCAGGGAGTTGCCGTGCGCGGCGACCAGCACGTTCTTGCCGGAGGCGGCCGCGGGCAGGATTTTGGATTCGAAGTACGGGAGCGTGCGGGCGGCGGTGTCCTTCAGGCTCTCGCCGTTCGGCGGCTTCACGTCGAAGGAACGGCGCCAGGTGTGCACCTGCGCGTCGCCGTACTTTTTGGCGGTCTCCGCCTTGTTCAGGCCTTGGAGGTCGCCGTAGTGGCGCTCATTGAGCGCCTGATCCTTCTCGGTCGGCAGCCCTTTTTGGCCGAGTTCCTGGAGCAGGATGTCCAGCGTCTGCTGGGCGCGCTTGAGCACCGAGGTGTACGCGACGTCGAACTTGATGCCCTTGAGTTCCTTGCCGGCGCGCAGGGCCTCGGCGGCGCCCTTCTCCGTGATGTCCACGTCCACCCATCCGGTGAAGCGGTTTTCCAGGTTCCACTGCGACTGGCCGTGACGGACGAGCACGAGTTTTCCCATATAAACTAAGCCTCCTTTTTTCCCGCGAGCAACTCGCGGATCGCCGCGCGGAAATCCTCAAGCTTTACGGGCTTGGAGATGAAGCGCGCGGCCTTCGCGTCGGTGATCTCCGACAGGATCAGTTCCGGCGACGCCTCGCCGCTCATGAACAGAATCGGCGTGGTCTTCGTCGCGTTGTTGCGGCGCAGGGATTCGAACAGATGCGCGCCCGTGTCGCCCGGCATATGGTAGTCGAGGATGATGAGGTCGGGCTTGGTCTCGCGAGACTTGCTCATGCCCGCGGCGGGGTCGCCGGCGGAAGCGGTCTCATGGCCCTCGTGCTTGAGGATCTCCGTGAGGATGGAGACGATCTCGAAGTCGTCGTCGATGATCAGCACGCGCGCCATGGCCGGATGATAGCCTTTACCGGGCCGGGCTGGAAAGAGCCGCCTCCCGAGGGTCAGCCGCGCCGACCGGAGGTCTCGCCCGAGAACTCGCGCGCGACCGCGGTGCCGCGTAGGCGCACCCCGCTGCGGCCGGCCTTCATTCGGTACATGGCCGCGTCGGTCGCGCGCACCAGTTCGGCCACGTCGCCGGAGCGGGGAAGTTCGGCGACGCCCCAGCTGGTGGAGACGCCATCGGGTTCCAAGGCGGCGCGGGCCGATTCGGCGACGCGCTTGGCCACGCGCTCGGCGCCTTTGCCGCCCGTCTCCGGCAACAGCAGGATGAATTCGTCGCCGCCGTAGCGGAACACGGAGTCCACGCCTTGACGGATGCTCTCGTTGAGCGCGAACGCGAACGCGCGCAGGATGCGGTCGCCCTCGAGATGTCCCAGGCGGTCGTTGACCTGCTTGAAGC
>CAIQSZ010000141.1 GCA_903874575.1 uncultured Elusimicrobia bacterium | reverse complement strand
CGCGCCGGGCTTGGTCCCGGCCGACAACTCCTCCAGCGACAGACCGGACATGAAGGAGACGTAGCCCGGCACCAGAGGCAGCACGCACGGCGAGAGGAACGAGACCACCCCCGCCGCGAACGCGGCTCCAAAACCAACCTCATCGAACCTGATCAATTCCTCAAGTGTACCATTTGGGTCCTTGGGCCACGATCCGCCGCGCGCGATGAAATTAGAAGTATCATGACAGCAGCCGATATGAAGACACTCATCGTGATCCTGGCGTCGTTCGCCGTCGCGGCGCCCGTTCGGGCCGTGGGCGCGTCGAAGGAGAAGATCGTGGGCGAATATGAAAAGCCGTCGAAGGAAGAACTCAAGAAGAAGCTGACGCCGGAGCAGTTCGCGGTCGTCTGCAACGCCGGGACCGAGCCGCCGTTCAAGAACGCCTTTTGGAACAATCACGAGGCCGGCATCTACGCGGACATCGCCAGCGGAGAGCCGCTGTTCTCGTCGCTCGATAAGTTCGATTCCGGCACCGGCTGGCCCAGCTTCACCAAGCCCATAGACGCCGGCGCCCTCGTGGAGAAAATCGACGCGACGCACGGGATGGAGCGCGTCGAGGTCCGCTCCAAGCGCGGAGACTCGCATCTGGGCCATCTGTTCGACGACGGCCCGGCGCCCGCGCGCAAGCGCTTCTGCATCAACTCGGCGTCCTTGCGCTTCATCCGGGTGGACGACCTGGAGAAGGAAGGCTACGGGCGCTACCTGGCGTCGTTCGCGGCGGCGGGCATCGTCGCGAAAGGGAAGACGGAGACCGTGGATCTGGCGGGAGGCTGTTTTTGGGGGATGCAGGAGATTCTGCGCAAGATTCCCGGCGTCGTCCGCACCGAGGTCGGCTACACCGGCGGGCGCGTCAAGCGCGCGACCTACGACAATCACGGCGGGCATGCCGAGTCCGTGCGGGTCGTATACAATCCCCGCAAGCTTCCGTTCAAACAATTGTTGCGCTGGTTTTTCCGCATGCACGACCCGACGACTTTGAACCGGCAGGGAAACGACTCCGGCGACTCCTACCGCTCCGCGATCTTCTGCCATACGGAGGAGCAATGTAAAGAAGCCGAGGAGTACAAGGAACACTTGAACGAGGTCGGCAAGTGGGGCGCGCCGCTCGTCACCCAGATCGTGAAAGCGGGCGAGTTCTGGAGAGCCGAGGACCATCACCAGGACTACCTGATCAAGCATCCCGCCGGCTATACCTGCCACTTCCTGCGCCCCGAATCGGTGCTGGGCGACTGACCTCCCCGCGACGGCGGCGGTTTTGTATCATGCGGGCATAGGACGCTCCAGAGGCCCGACATGACCACCGCCGCCGCCAAGACCCGTATCGAGAAGGACACGATGGGGGAGGTCCCCGTCGACGCCGCCCGTTATTGGGGCGCGCAGACCGAACGCTCCCTCCACCATTTTCAGGCCGGCGCCGGACGCGACACGCTGACGCGCGAGATGATCCGCGCCCTGGGCGTGCTCAAGAAAGCCGCCGCGCGGGCCAACGCGGAGCTCGGGCTCCTGTCCAAGGACAAGGAGAAGCTGATCGCCGCCGCCGCCGACGAGGTCATCTCCGGCGCGCTCGACGCGCACTTTCCGCTGGTCGTCTGGCAGACCGGCTCCGGCACGCAGTCGAACATGAACGCCAACGAGGTCATCTCCAACAGGGCGATCGAGCTGGCCGGCGGCGCGATGGGCTCCAAGAAGCCCGTCCACCCCAACGACGACGTCAACAAGTCCCAGTCGTCGAACGACACTTTTCCGACGGCGATGCACATCGCGGCGGCCGAGACCTTGGTCCACCAGCTCGCGCCCGCGGTGAAGGGACTGCGCGACGCGCTCAAGGAGAAGGCCCAGCGCTACGCCAAGGTCGTCAAGATCGGGCGCACCCATCTCATGGACGCGGTGCCTCTGACCTTAGGCCAGGAGATCGGCGGCTGGGCGGCGATGCTGGACGCCGACCTCGCGCGCATCGAGCTGGTCCTGCCCGGGCTCTACGAACTGGCCATCGGTGGCACGGCCGTCGGCACGGGTCTCAACACGCACCCCGACTTCGACGCGAAGGCGTGCGCGGCCGTCGCCGGGCTCACCGGCCTGCCGTTCGTGCCGGCGCCCAATAAGTTCGAGGCGCTGGCCGGCCACGACGCGCTGGTGTTCGCGCACGGCGCGCTCAAGACGCTGGCCTGCTCCATGAACAAGATCGCCAACGACGTGCGCTGGCTGGCGTCCGGGCCGCGCGCGGGCCTGGCCGAACTGCGCATCCCGGAGAACGAGCCCGGCTCGTCCATCATGCCCGGCAAGGTCAATCCCACGCAGAGCGAGGCGGTCACCATGATCGCCGCGCAGGTGCTGGGCAACGACGTCGCGATCAACGTCGGCGGCGCGTCGGGCAACTTCGAGCTCAACGTATTCAAGCCGCTGATCATCCACAACTTCCTGCACTCGGCCAAGCTGCTCTCGGCCGGCGCGAAGGGCTTCACCGAACACTGCGCCGTCGGCATCGAGGCCGACGAGAAGCGCATCGACGAGCTGATGCGCCGCTCGCTGATGCTGGTCACCGCGCTCAACACGCGCATCGGCTACGACGACGCGGCCAAGATCGCCAAGAACGCCCACGCGCGCGGCCTGACGCTCAGGCAATCCGCGCTGGGGCTGGGCTTGGTCACCGGCGAGCAGTTCGACGAGTGGGTCGATCCGGAACAGATGACCAAGCCGGGGCTCTGAGGTGGCCGACGATCAGGCGCCGCTCATCCGCCGCATCGCGTCCGTCGTCGGGCACGAACTGCGCAACCCGTTGGCGGTCATCAGCAACTCCGCGTACTTCGTGCGCGCGAGGCTGGGATCGGCGGACCTGGACCCGAAGGTCGAGAAGCACCTGGCGATCATCGAGTCGGAGATCGCGCGCGCCGACCGCATCATCGGCGATATGCTGGCGTTTTCCCGGCTTTACGAGCCGGCGGCCGAGACCTTGGCCTTGGACGAGATGACGCGGGCCGCGCTGGCGGCGTACGCGGCTCCCGAGGGCCTCAAGGTCGGCGCGAAGTTCGGGGCCGCGGACGCGAAGGTGAAGGCCGATCCGAAGGCGTTCGCGGACGCGTTGAAGCGTCTGCTCGACAACGCCGCGGACGCGATGGACGGCAAGGGCGAGGTGCGGGTCGCCACCGGCGCCGGCAAGGGCGCCGCGTTCGTCACCGTGGCCGACGCCGGCTCGGGCGTGGACGCGAAGGTCAAGGATTGCCTTTTCGAGCCGTTCGTGACCACGAAGCCGCGAGGGCTCGGCCTTGGGCTGTCGCTGGCGCGCAAACTGCTGGGCGCCGTCGGCGGCGCGCTGTCGTACGAGGCGGCGCCCAAGGGCTCGATTTTCCGCATCTCGCTGCCGAAGGCCGGATGACCGGCGCGTTTCCGGCCTTGCTGAAGCGTCTGCTCGGCGGCGAGGCATTGACGCGCGCTCAGGCGCGGGCCGCGATGGGGGCGGTGCTGGACGGGGAGGCCGCCGACGCCCAGGTCGGGGCATTCCTGGCCGCCCTGCGCGTGCGCGGGGAGACGGTGCCCGAGATCGTCGGGTTCGCCCAGGCCATGCGCGACCGCGCCAGGCGCGTGACGGTGCGCCGCCGTCCCCTGCTCGACACCTGCGGCACCGGCGGCGACGGCTCCGGGACCTTCAACATCTCGACGACGGTCGCGTTCATCGCGGCCGGCGCGGGCGCGGCGGTGGCCAAGCACGGCAACCGCGCGGTGTCCAGCCGTTCGGGCTCGGCCGACGTGCTGGAGGCGCTGGGCGTGCGCACGGACCTCGCGCCCTCGCGGGCGGCCGCGTGCGTCGAGGAGATCGGCGTCGGCTTCCTGTTCGCGCCCAGCCATCACCCCGGCGTCGCGCGCGTGGGCCCGGTCCGCCGCCAGTTGGGCGCGCGCACGGTGTTCAACCTTCTCGGCCCGCTGTGCAACCCCGCGGGCGCGCGGCGGCAGCTGATGGGCGTCTACGCGGTCGGGCTGGTCCGGCCCGTCGCGCAGGCGCTGAAGGCCTTGGGCTGCGAGCGCGCGCTGGTCGTCGCCGCGCGCGACGGCCTCGACGAACTCACCTTGTCCGGCGCGACGGTGGTCGCCACGCTGTCGGGCGGACGCGTGCGCGTCGAAGAGATCGTCCCGGAGGACGCCGGGCTCAAGCGCCGGCCGCGGTCGTCGCTCAAGGGCGGGGACGCCCGGCGCAACGCGCGCATCCTGCGCGCGGTGCTGGCCGGGG
>CAIQSZ010000140.1 GCA_903874575.1 uncultured Elusimicrobia bacterium | reverse complement strand
TCCGCGGGCAGGGCCGCGAACAGCGCCCGGGCGCCGCGCGCGTCGAGCGCCCGGAACGCGGCCGTGCGCTCCGCCGGGTTCAGATGCGTCCACGCCCGAGACAGGCCCGCGGGACCCGCGGCGCGGGCGGCGCGGACGAACGCTCGCAGGTCGCGGCGCGCGGCGGCGGAACGCAGGGCGACGACGAGGGAACGGAAGATCATGCGTTGGATTATAGGATTGACTCAGACGGCCGCGCTACCTTTTCCGCCAGAACAGCGGCGGCTCGAGAACTTCCGGGGACGGGGCCTCGGGAAGGCGCGAGGGAGAAAATGACGGGACCCGTTCGATTTCGCGCTCGATCCGAATCGGAGGGAGTTTGATTTCGCGCCGTTCATAGCCGACCTCGAAACGTCCCGGGGAGCCTTCGATGCGTCCGCGCAGGTCCGCGGGCCGGCCGCGCAGGGCCAACTCGTACCGGCCCGGCCCCAGGTCCGGGAACTCGAAGCGACCGTCTTCGTCGGGAAAGACGGAGCCCGAAAGCAGGCGCACGCCCGGCGCGCTTGGCGTCGCACGCCAGACCTCGAACAGGCCGACCAGCACGGCGCCCGCCGGTCGACCGTCGATCAAGAGCGAGCCGGAAACCCGGCCCTCGCGCAAATCCTCGACCGGCGCGATCTCCAGTTTTTTTTCGCTGACGCCGAAAAGATTGTCGACGCGGATCAGCCACTTGCGCGCCTGGCCCTCGTCGCCGAAGCGGGCGTAGCACGCGGCGAAACCCTCGAAAATATACTGGCTTTGCGTGGCGTCCTCAAAGCCTGCCGTGCCGGCCGCCGCCGACCGGGCGAGGCGGTCCAGCTTCATGTAGCGGCGCGGAGTCTTGGGTCCGGCTTTAATGAGGTCCAGCGCCCCGCGATAGTCGGGGTGCGCGCGGCCGGGGACATCGGTCATCATCGCGTCCAGCGCGCGTTCCGCGTCCCACCGCATCAACCAGCCGCGACGAAGGTCCGACAACGCCTCGCGGGCGAAGACTCCGCGGTAACCCGTTCGCTCCAGCCAGGCCTGCAATTTGTTCAGGCTCTCGGGGGACAGAGAGACGCCCTGAACGGCCGCGTACGCGGCTTCGCGCGTGAACGTACGCCCGCGTAGCCCGCTCAAACGCACGACCGCGGCCGCCCGAGTTTCGTCGTCCGACGGGACGTTCGCCGCCTCCGCGAGCGAACGCGGGCCGAAGCCCCACCAGCGCGACAACGCATACTCCGTCATGCCCGTCGG
The DNA here is from genome assembly GCA_903874575.1 of uncultured Elusimicrobia bacterium. Taxonomy (GTDB): domain Bacteria; phylum Elusimicrobiota; class Elusimicrobia; order UBA1565; family UBA9628; genus GWA2-66-18. Next base: position 3,000 of record CAIQSZ010000140.1, on the reverse strand, counting down.
CAACCCCCACAGGCACGCCGCCGCGAACGTCAAGGCCACCGCGTGCGGCTTCCAATCCGCGCGCAACAGGCAGGCCGCGATGAAGGCAGCCGTCGCGGCGAACGCCGCGCCCAGCAGGGTCGCGAGAAACGGACCCGCGAAGATGCCGCCGCACAATTCGATCGCGCGCGCCAGTTGGGGCCAACGCGACGCGCACCCGCCGATCATACCGACGAGCAACGCGAAAACCGCGCCCCGGCCCGCGCGCGCGCCCGCCGACGAAAACGCCGCCGCGCCCAGAATCATCCCCGCGGCCTGAAGCCGCAGGGCATCGAACGGGAGAAGTTCGAGGGGAAACGCGTCGAGGGCCCGGCGGTCGCCGCGCGTCCAGGTCATCAGAGTCCAGCACAGAGCGAAGAGCAGTACCGCCGCCAGCGACAAACGCAGGGCCCCGTGGTCCCGGCTCGGCGCCAAGAGCCGCCAAAGGAGACAACCCAGAAAGAGCGAAAGAACGAGTTGCTCGATCAACGGATCAATCCTTAAAGAAGTCCATGGATATGCAGGATAACATTTTTCTATAATTCGACCCATTATGCTCCCCACTTATAGACCCCACAAGCGCAAGCGTGCCAAGACGATCGGTTTCCGCGCACGGATGAAGACCGCGGGCGGACGCAAGGTTCTCAAGTCTCGTCGGTTCAAAGGCCGTCACAGCCTGACTCATAAACAGCCTTGATCAAGGCGCGCGGCTTCGGAGCCGACGCGCGACTAAAGAATGGCGTTGATTACCGACGGGTCTTCGAGGAAGGACGCAAGACCGTCGGACGTTCGCTGATACTTTGGCATCGCGTCGAACCCTCCGAACCCGGGCCAAGACTTGGCCTGTCCGTCAGTTCGAAAGTCGGGGGCGCCGTTAGGCGCGCCCGGTTGAAGCGGCTTCTGCGGGAAAGTTTCCGCTTGCGGCGCTCGGAACTGCCGAAGGGCCTGGAGATGATCGTGTATCCGCGTCCCGGCGTTTCTTGGAAGGGAAGAGCCCAGGCGGAGCGCGATATATTCGAAATCCTGACGCGGGCCGGCGTAATGAAAACATGAAGACCTTGCTTCTCGGACTTCTCGACCTGTACCGCCTCGCGTTGCGGCCGTTCCTTCCGCCGACGTGCCGATTCCACCCGTCCTGCGGCGACTACGCGCGCCAAGCCGTTTCCGCTCACGGCTCGCTGCGCGGCGCCGTGCTGTCCGCGCGAAGGCTTTCGCGCTGCCACCCATTCCACGCCGGCGGGATAGACTTGGTGCCCGCCCCCCGACTATGAACGAAACCGACAAGTCGTCCGACAAAAATCTTTGGATCGCCATCGCCTTGATGGTCGCCGTCCTCGGCCTATGGTACGGCTATATAGAACCGAAGGTGAACCCGCGCAAGCCTATTCCCGCGTCCGCGGCGCCGATCTCCTCGGCGCTCCCGCGAGCGGCCGCCCCGTCATACCCCGCCTCGGTCACCGACGCGAAAGCGATGCTGGAGTCCTCGGATGCGGCGACGCTGGGCATCGCGAGCGCGCGCATAAGTTCCCGAGGCGCCGCCCTGGCCGCCTATAACTTTCAAGGCCCCATCTCGCGCGTCGAACTGGTCGCGGACCCCGCGTCCGGGCTTCTGTCCACCTTCTCGGATCTATCGTTCACTCGCGACTCCAAGGCGAAGGGCCTGGTCTACACCGCGATGCGTTCCGACGGAGTCCGCCTCACCAAGGAATTCGTGCCCGGCGAAGGCGCCGTCCTGCCGCGCCTCGTCATCGTGGCGACAAACCCGTCGCGCACGCCGGTCGTCATGGGGGGCTGGGAACTGACCCTCGGCCCCGGCCTGGGCACCGTCGAAAGCGCCCTCAAGGAAAACGCGAAAGAAACGCGCGTCATCACGCTCGCGCCTCAAGCAAAGCACATCGAGACCCGCAAGCCCGGCCAGCCCGTCCCTTCCTTCTCCTGGATCGCGCTGGAGAACCGATATTTTCTTGCCGCCCTTGTCCCGTCGCCCGAGCACTTCGAGCCCGCGACCGTGGCGCTCGGCGCGCTGGCCTTGACCGCCAAGCCGGTGACCCTGGCTCCAAAGGGCAGCTTCACCTGGGATATACCGTACTACCTGGGCGCGAAGGGCCACGCGGACCTGCAGCGCTACGGGATCGGGCTGGAGCGCTCGATCGACTATGGAATCTTCCGCGACATCGGCCGCCCGATCTTCGCCGCGCTCTCCGCGCTGCACACGCGCATAGGCAACTGGGGCTGGGCCATCATCGTCTTGACGCTCGGCCTGCAGTTGATCCTGTCGCCGCTGACCCTGTACAGCCTCAAAGCCGCCGCGGCGATGCGGGGCCTCCAACCCGAGATCGCGAAACTCCAGGCCAAGCACAAGGACGACCCGACCCGACTCAACACGGAGATGATGGCGCTCTATAAATCTCGCGGCGCCAACCCGCTCAGCGGCTGCCTGCCTATGCTGATGCAGATGCCCATCTTCGTCGCGCTATACAACGTGCTTCGGGCATCGTGGGAACTGCACGGCTCCACCTGGGCGCTCTGGATTCATGATTTGTCCGCGAAGGATCCGTTCTACGTCCTGCCGGTGGTCATGGGCGGCTTGATGTTCGCGCAGTCTAAATTAAATCCGCCCGCCGGCGACCCGGCTCAGCAGCAGATGATGATGTTCATGCCGCTCATCTTCACCGTGATGTTCGCGCAGGCCTCGTCGGGCCTGGTGCTGTACTGGCTCACCAACAGCCTGGTCAGCACCCTCATGCAACTCGCCCTGCGCGACCGCCTCGACACCAAGAACTGACCCGGAGGAAACTTTCATGCAACCCATCGAGATGGACGGCCCTACCGTCGCCGAAGCCGTGGACGCCGCGCTCCGCCGGAACGGATTGCGCCGCGAACAGGTTGAAGTCACCGTCGTCGAGGAAGGCTCGACGGGCTTCATGGGGATCGGCGCCAAGCCCGCGCGCGTGCGCATCACCGAAAAGCGGTGGGGAGATG
>CAIQSZ010000139.1 GCA_903874575.1 uncultured Elusimicrobia bacterium | reverse complement strand
TGCAGCTTGACCTCCATCTGCAGCAGCTTGTCGCGCTCGCCCTGCATCATCTTGGCCACCGGAATGCCGGTGGCGCGACTTACCACCTCGGCAATTTCCTCGGCACCCACCTGCGTGCGCAGCAGGCGCGGCGCGGCCCCTTCAGCGCGGCGGCGGCGGCCTTAAGGCCCATCACGGCCTCGGCCCAGTCCTCGTCCCTGCACGCCAGGGAGTCCCAGGCGCGCGCGGCGCGGCCCAGCCGCATCATGGGGCCGGTGACGAAGGTGCGCACGCCGCGCGCGGCGGCCTGCTGGTACACGGGCACGGCGTCGGCGACGTTGAGGCGAGTGGGGATGAAGACGAGCTCGGGCTCCAGGCCGCGCCCGGCCAGGCGGTCGAGCGCGTCCCACGCCGGCCGATAGCCCGAGCCGGGCCGCAGGCTCTCATGGGTCGCCGCATCCCGGCCGTCGACGCTGATCTGCACGCAGGCGATCTTCATGGCTTGGAGACGGTCGCAGGCCGCGTCGTCCAAGTCGAGGCCGTTGGTCTCGATCTTGATCTCGACGCCGCCCTTGGTCAGCGTCTCGAAGACGTCCCACACCCACGGACAACTCATCGGTTCGCCGCCGCCGAAAGCGACGTAGGCGACGCCCTCGTCGACGATCTGCCGGGAAAGCGAAAGCGCCTGGGCGCGGTCCATCTCGTCGGGCCACCCTTTGTCCGGGCCCGACTCCTCGCAGCAGTGGAGGCAGCGCCCGGTGCACCTGTTGGTCAGCTGCCAGGCGAGAAAGAGGGGGGCGCCGTAGTCTCCCACGGACGCCCCCCTCCGGTCCGTCACGTGAACCGGATGTAGGGCTGAGCCATCACCCGCTCGGAGACTTCCTCCATGGAGGGCGTCTCCCAAGCGAGCTTCGGCTGAGCCTTCGCATCGGCCACGGTCTTCTGGTCGTTCATTATTACTCCCTTTCACCGGTCAGACCACGACCGGCAAATCATGCGGCGCCAAATCCAGCGCGATCCAGCGATTGGCGTCGGCCGCGAGCTCGGGGCGCGCGGCGAGAAGATCCAGGGCGCGACGGACGCGCGGATCGCGCCACGCCTTGCGGTACTCGTCCCACGCCTCCAGGAACGCGCGCTTCGACAGGTCGGCGCAGGTGTGCGGCAGGGCCGCGAAGACCTTCACGCGGCCGTCGGGCAGGATCAGCAGCGTGCCCGAAGGCTCGATCTTGCGGCCTGAAAGCTCGTCCTCCATCGAGAACGGAAGATAGCGCAGCTCGATGGGCGCGCGGCAGGCGTCCAGCGCGGCGCGGAAGCAGGCGTACTGCTCCTCGCTCGGCTCCAGGCGGTCCCACAGCTTCGCGGCCGTGCCCAGGCGCATCAGCCGGCCGGTGTTGAAGCGAAACGCGCCGACCTCGACGGCCAGCGCGATGACCTGCGCCACCTCGCGGATGTTGAGCGCGGTCGGGGCGAAGGTGATCTCCAGCGGCAGGCCCGCCGCGACGACGGCGCGGCAGGTCGCGAGAACCTTGGCCAGGTCGCCGCCGGGACGCTGCTTGGCGTAGGTCTCCTGGGAGGCGCCGTCCAGGGATATCTGGACCGACCGCACCCGAAGACCTTTCAGGACGCCGGGATCGAAGGCCATGCCGTTGGTCTCGATCTTGAGGAGCACGCCGCCGTCGGAAAGCGCGCGGCAGACCTCGCCGAAGTGCGGCGCCAAGGTCGGCTCGCCGCCGACGATCATCGCGTAGGGCACGCCGGCCGCGGCGATCTCGCGGGCCAGCGAAAGCGCGCGTCCGCGGGAAAGCTCTCCCGGCAGGGCCCGGCCGGGCGCCGAGTCGGTGCAGCAGTGCAGGCAGGCGAGGTTGCAGTCGCGCGTCAGCTGCCAGGTCACCATCGTCGGCGCGGCGAAGGAATCGATGCGCATGTCAGCGTCCGAAGGCCAGCGCCAGGGCGAAGACGGTCGTGGCGAGCGCGTAGCACTGCACGATGCGCTTCACGGCGGGAACGAACATCCGGGGCGTGTCCCAGGTGTCGCGTCCGTCGCGAAGGCTCAGCAACCACAGCGGCAGGCCGGCGGCCGCGGCCAGGACGGCCGCGCGCGGGAAAATCCCGGCCGCGGCGCCCAGCGCCGCGACGCCGAGTCCCAGGGCCGACAGCGCCAGATACAAGTAGCGGCCGTTCTTGCGCCCGAAGCGCACCACGAGATTTTTCTTGCCGACCAGACGGTCCTGATGATAGTCCGGGATATTGTTCACGACGGCCAGCGACATGATCAGCAGGCCGGGCACCAAAGACGCCAGCAACGCTCCCCATGAGAAACGACGCGTGTGCAGGTGCACCGAGCCCAAAGTCATCCACGGGCCGTACGACAGCCCGATGACCGCCTCGCCCAGGCCGCGATAGACCCAGCGCACGGGAGGGCCGACGTACCAGACCGCCGCCGCGCCGCCCAGGAGAGTGTAAAGCACGATGGGCCAGCCCCCCGCCCACGCCAGAGCCAGGCCGATGGCGGCCGCCAGCGCGAACGCGGCGACCCCGAGGGAGAACATCCACTCCGGGATATATTCCTCCGCGTCCGGGTTGAAGACCCGATCGGTGCCCATCTTCGCGTCGAAGTACTCGTTGAAGCTCTCCACGCCGACGACCGACAGGAAGATGCCGAGCAGGCCCAGCCAGAACGCTCCCGGCCGGAACGTCTTCTCCATGCCGCGCGCCCAGCCGGCGCCGAGCATGTACGGCAGCAGGCCCGCGTACAGGAAAAAGCGATAGCGCACGACCGAGGCGACCCTCATCACGAAGGGCTGGGCGGGCGGCGCGTGGGGCGCGGCGAAGACGTCGGTCATAGGACCAAGTCCTCCCACTGATGCAGGCGCGAGACGATGGACGGATCCTCGGCCAGGCGGTCGACGAACGCGGCCACGCGCGGGCTCTTCCACGCCGCCTGGAAGTTCCTCCAGACCGTGCCGATGTCGTCGCGGCGCAGGTCGCCGCAAGTGAACGGAAGCGCGTTGATGAGCTTGACCTTGCCGTTGGGCAGCACGATGAACAGCGCGGCGGGGTTCTCCAGCCGGTAGCGCAGCTCGTCGAGCAGGCCCGCCTCGTGGAAGTACACGCGCATGCGGCCCTTGTACTCGACGGCCTTCTCCCGTAAAACGTCGAAATACCGCGGGTAATCGGCCTCGTCGGGAGCCGTCACGCCCCAGGTGCGCACCGCGTTGCCGGTGAACATCAGCTTGCCCGTATAAAATGAATACGCCCCGATCCGGTGCGCGAGATCGACGGCCGCGCCGATTTCCATGATGTTGAACTTCGCCGGGACGAAGTTGATCTCGATGGGCACCTGCGCTTGGCGCAAATTCTCGACGCCTTCCAGCGCCAAGTCGAAACGCCCGTGCACGCGCATCTTGTTGAAGGACGCCGGACCGGCGCCGTCCAGGGAGACCTGGACGGCCTTCACGCCCAGGTCCTTGAGCTTCCGGCAGTTCTCGGGCGTCAGGAAGTGGCCGTTCGTCTCGATCTTGAGGCCCACCCCGCCCTTCGTCAGGCGCTCGACCAAGCCGAAAAAGTCCGGACGGATCATGGGCTCGCCGCCGGAGAACGAGACGTAGGGGACCTCGCTCTCCACCAGTTGGTCGACGACCCTGTACGCCTCCTCGGTGCTCAGCTCGTCCTTGAACGCCTTGCCGGGCCCCGACTCCTCGATGCAGTGCAGGCACGCGAGGTTGCACTCGTTGGTGATCTGCCACGCCACGTACAGCGGCGCCGCCAGGTCTTCGGTGGACTTCTCCTCTTGGAGGACGGTCTCGGAAGCCATGTTTCCTCTTACTCGACGACGAGCCCCTTCTCCTTGAGCTGGGCCAGGAACGCGGCGGCTTCCAACGCCAGACGGCCCGTCGAGTCCTCGAACTTCTCCTGAAGCTTGGCGACCAGGTCGCCGGAGCCGACGCCCGCGATCACTTCGCGCACGACGGCGGCGCCGGTGGGGCTCAGGGTGTAAACCTTCTCGGTGCGCGTTTCGAACAGCACGGCGCCGAACTTCTCTTCGCGGAACTTTACGAACGGGGCGAGTTTCATGATTCCCTCTTTATGCGCGCAAAAGCAGGCCCCGCAATCCCAGGACTCCCGCTCCGCGATTTGTTCCATCTCAAGGCGCACGGCGCGGCGGCTTCGGACCCCGGACGGATCGGCCTTCGCGGCCTCCGCCTCGTCGAGCGCGTACGTCCCGCTCGACCACGCCTTCTTGATCAGCGCCGCGTACGACATGTCAAAACTCCCTCTTGGCCAGCAGTTCGACGAAGAACGCCAGCTCCGCGGACTCGGGCTTGCAGGGCAGGCCGCGGATCATCGCGGTCATCGAGTCGACGAACTCGCGGCCCTTCTCGCGGGCCTTGCGGACGAAGCCGCCGTCCTTCAGGAACTCCGAAATCTTCGCGGCGGCCCGCGGATCGGCCCCGGCGCGATCCCACAACGAGAGGAACGCGGCGCGGGACCCCGGGTCCTGCAGAGCGTACAGGCACGGGAGCGTGAGCCGGCGGTTTTTGAGATCCTGGGCCTCGTCCTTTCCGGATGAGCGCTCGGGCAAGGTGTAATCGTGGATGTCGTCGACCAGTTGGAGCAGGATGCCGGCCGCCGACGCCAGGCGCGGCGGATCGGCCTGTTCATGGGGAAACGGCGAGAGCTCGGAAAGCACGGCGCCGGCCCACTCGAACAGCGCGCCGGTCTTGCGCGAGCAAATGCCCAGGTAGGCGTCCACGCTCAGATCCACGGAGCCCTTGAGGAACTCTTCCTGGAGTTCGCCGACGGTCATCTCGCGCACCGCGGTCACCAGCAGGCGGGCCGCGTTCGGGGAAATATCGACGGCCTCTTCAAGGCCCTGCGAGAACGCCAGGTCGCCCAGCAGGAGCGCGGTCGGGACGTTGTAGACGGCGTTGGGAGTCGGGCAAGAGCGGCGCAGGCTGGCCGCGTCCACGCAGTCGTCGTGGAGCAGGCTGGCGTTGTGGACCAGCTCGAGCGCGCGCGACGCGGCCTCGGCCTTGTCCTGGGGGACGCCCAGCGCGCCGCCCAGGAGAAGGCAGAAGCGCGAACGCAACATCTTCCCGGGGCGCGAGACGAAGGCGGCCAACTCCCGGCCGACCCGGCCTTCGATCCGACGGGCGCGGCTCTCCAGGCCCGCGCGCACCCGCGCCAGGCAATCCTCGACCTTCAGCAGAGAGATCGGCATAAGCCCCCCGCATTATAACAGGTCACGTCATCGCCTTGAGCAGCAGCAGAATTTTCGGCATCACGGCGTTCTTCTCCTGGGCGGCCACCTTCCCCAGCACGAAATCGAGGGTTCGGACCAAATCCAGGAGTTCGCCGGTGCGGCGGCGGAACGAGGCGGCGTCCTTGCCGGCCCCGGCTTCCTTCAGGCAGTCCTCCAGGGCGCCGATCACCGGCTCGATCTCGCGCTTCTTGCGCTCGCGGGCGATGCGGCAGCACATGTTCCAAACGTCCTGCTCGGACTCCCAGAACTCCTTGCGCTCGCCGCCTTTCGAACTGCGCCGGGCCAGGCCCCAGTCCTCGAGCGCGCGCAGGTTCATGTTGGCGTTGCCGCGGCTGATGGAAAGCTCCCCCATCACCGAGTCGGTCGAAAGCGGCTCGTCGGCGGCCATCAGCAGGGCGTGGACGCGGGCCATGGTCTTGTTGATGCCCCAGCGGGAGGCCATGTCGCCCCAGGTCCGCACGAACCTCCCTTTCGCGTCCTTCAGCCCGCCGCTCATCGCCCCTCCGTACTTTCAATAAATCCTGAAAGTATGATACATGAAGCCTCCCGGCAAATCAAGCGCCCGCTCCGGCGCGGGCCCGATAGAGCTAGAATACTCCGGTGTCTTCGCGCCGCATCGACGCCCTGACCCTGCTCCTCCTCGCCGCCGCGGCGGCCGCGGTCCTTGTCGGCCTCGGACGCCTTCCCGCGCTCACGAGCGACGAGGCCTGGGTCGGACTCTTCGCCCTGCGCCTGCGCCGCCACGGCCTATTCTCCCCGCACGAGATGAACACCTACACCGGGCCGCTCTACGGCGTGATTCTTTCCAAGGTGTTCGCCGCGCGCGGAGTCTCCACGGCTTCCCTGCGCCTGTTCGGCGCGTGCGCCAACGCCGCGGCCTTCGCGCTCCTCCTCCTGAACGTCCGCCGGCGAATCGGAGCCGCCGCCGCCGCCTGGGCCTCGGCGGCGCTGGCGGCCAGCGCGTACCTTCTGCTCAAGTCGCGCCTGGCCTGGGACGTCTACGCGCTCCAGCCCCTTCTGCTCGCCGTCGCCCTCTCGCTGTTGGACCGTCCGCTCACTTTGCCGCGCGCCCTGGTCTTCTGCGCGGCCGCGCTGATCGCCGTCCAGAACCACTTCATCTATCTCTCGGCCTGCGCTTCGCTGGCCGCGCTCTACGCAGTCCGCGCCGCCTGGCGCGACGAGGACTCCGCGCGGCCGTGGTTGAGGCTCTCCCTGGCGGCCCTGGCGGCG
>CAIQSZ010000138.1 GCA_903874575.1 uncultured Elusimicrobia bacterium | reverse complement strand
TCTGCGGCGATCTTCGACGCGTGCGTGCCGCTGCCGCCCTCGACGATCGCGCCCGCGTGCCCCATCGTGCGTCCCTCCGGAGCGGCCTTGCCGGCGATGAAGCCGAACACGGGCTTGGTCATCTTCTCCTTGAAGAAACGCGCCGCCTCCTCCTCCGCGCTGCCGCCGATCTCGCCGATCATCACGACCGCCTCGGTCTCCGGATCCTCCTCGAACTTCGCGAGGATGTCGGTGAAGTTCGAGCCGTTGACGGGATCGCCGCCGATGCCGACGACGGTGGACTGGCCCAGGCCGCGCTTGGTCAACTGGTCGACGGCCTCGTAGGTCAAGGTGCCCGAGCGCGAGACCACGCCGATCGGTCCCGGCTTATGGATGAAGCCCGGCATGATGCCGGCCTTGCACTGGCCGGGGGTGATCACGCCGGGGCAGTTCGGACCGATCAAGGTCACCGTGCGCCCCTGGCGGGACTGCTGTTCGATGTAGCGCTTGACGCGCGCCATGTCCAGGACGGGAATGCCTTCGGTGATGCAGATGACGGTCGAACAGCCGGCGTCGACGGCCTCCATGATCGAGTCCGCGGCGAACGGCGCCGGGACGAAGATCAGGGAAACGAAAGCGCCGGTGTTGCGAACCGCGTCATGCACCGTATTGAACACCGGGCGGTCCAGGTGCGTCTGGCCGCCGCGGCCCGGGGTCACGCCCGCGACGACCTGGGTGCCGTAGTCGATGCACTGCCGGGCGTGGAAGCTGCCGGCCGAGCCGGTGAAGCCCTGGACGACGATCTTGGAGTCTTTGTCGAGGATGATGGCCATGGTATCGCTCCTTTTACCGCTTCGCCGCGGCGACCGCTTTCTGAGCGGCCTCCCAGAGTTCGTCCGCCTGGATCAGCGCGATGCCGGACCTCATGAGGATCTCCTTGCCCGCCTCGACGTTGGTCCCCTGGAGGCGCACGACCAGCGGGACCTTGAGCTTGATTTTCTTGAGGGCGGCGACCACGCCCGCCGCGATCATGTCGCACTTCACGATGCCGCCGAAGATGTTGATCAGGATCGCCTTGACCTTCTTGTCCTTCATGATGATCTTGAGGGCCGTCGTGACGCGCTCCTCGTCGGCGCCGCCGCCGACGTCGAGGAAATTGGCGGGGCTTCCGCCCGCCAGGGCGATCGTGTCCATCGTGCCCATCGCCAGGCCGGCGCCGTTGACCATGCAGCCGATGTTGCCGTCCAAGCCGACGTAGGAGATGTCGGCGGCCTTCGCCTCGATCTCAAGCGCGGAGGCCTCGTGGTCCTTCAGCTTCGCCAGCTCGGGATGGCGGAAGGCCGCGTTGGCGTCGGTGGAGACCTTCGCGTCCAGCGCCATGACGCCCTTCGGGGTCAGGATGAGCGGGTTGATCTCCAGCATCGAGCAGTCCAGGTCGATGAACGCCTTGACCAGAACCTTCGCCACGCGGCAGAACTCGCCGACGCGGTCGTTGGGAACGGCCAGCGCGAACGCCAGGCGCCGGGCCGCGAAGTCCCGCAGGCCCACGTTCGGATCCACGCCCACGCGGATGATCGCCTCCGGATGCTCCTCGGCGAGCGTCTCGATCTCCATGCCGCCCTGCGCGGACGCGATGACGGTCGGCGCCGCGGACTTGCGGTCCATCACGACGGAGAAATAGAGCTCGCGCTCGATCTTGACGCCGCCCTCGATGAGCAGCTCACGGACCTTGAGCGCCTGTCCGTGGGTCTGGTGGGTGATCAGGTCCATCCCGATCATCGCCTTGGCCAGGGCCGCGGCTTCCTTGGGCGTCTTGGCCAGCTTGATGCCGCCCGCTTTGCCGCGCCCGCCGGCGAGCACCTGGGCCTTCAGCACCCACGGGGCCTTCCCCGCGCGCTTCAGCGCCGCGCTCAACTGGGACGCCTTGCTGATGACGCCGCCGCTGGCGGGAACGGGCACGCCGCGCGTCTTGAGGATATCCTTGGCCTCATGCTCGAGAAGCTTCATTCGTTCTCCTTGGTAAGCGGGGTCAGGCGGCTACGGTCCAGGTCTCGGGACCCTTGAGCAGCTTCGCCAGGTCGGGAGCCTTGTCGGCCTTGGCCTGGTCGAGCTGGGCGTCCATAAGCTCGTGCAGGACCGGGTGCTGGACGGCGCGGAGCACGCCCTGCGGGACCGGCTCGTCCAGATGCGCCAGCAGGTTCGCCAGCGTCGGCGAGGGGGCCCGCTCGTCGTGGACGAGCAGGTCTTTCGGCGGGCTGGCGGGGTCGAAAGACACGACCCGGGTCTCCAGGCCGTCGAGGCGCAGACCCTTGTCCTTCTTCGCGCCGAAGATCATCGGCTTGCCGTGGGAGAGCTTCAGCGTCTTGTCCTCGCGCACGTCCCGCGCGGTGAAGGAGTCGAACGCGCCGTCGTTGAAGACGATGCAGTTCTGGAAGATCTCGACGAAGGCCGAGCCCTTGTGCTTGGCGGCGCGGGTGAGGACCTCTCCCAGGAACGGCAGGTCGGTGTCGACCGCGCGCGCCACGAAGGTCGCCTCGGAGGCGAGGGCCAGGGCCAGGGGATTCAACGGCGTATCGATCGAGCCCATGGGCGAGGACTTCGTCTTCTTGCCGAGCTCGGAAGTCGGGGAGTACTGGCCCTTCGTCAACCCGTAGATGCGGTTGTTGAAAAGAAGGATCTTGAGGTCCACGTTGCGGCGCAACGTGTGGATCAGATGGTTGCCGCCGATCGACAGGCCGTCGCCGTCTCCGGTGACGACCCAGACCTGCAGGTCGGGCCGCGCGCACTTGAGACCGGTCGCGACCGTCAGGGCGCGGCCGTGGATCGAGTGGAAGCCGAAGGTGTTCATGTAGTACGGGAAGCGCGACGAGCAGCCGATGCCCGACACGAACACGATCTTCTCGCGCGGAACGCCCAGGGTCGGCAGCACCTTCTGGACGGCGGACAGGATGGCGTAATCGCCGCAGCCGGGGCACCAGCGCACCATCTGGTCCGACTTGAAGTCCTTGGGCTGGAGCGCGGGGCCCGACGCCGGCAAAGCCTTGAGTTCGTCCCGTGTGTCGGCCATCTTAGTTGCCCCCCTTCAGAAGAGATTCGATCCCGGCTTCGACCTCGGAAACCTTGAACGGCTGGCCCTTGATCTTGTTCAGGCCGGTCGCCGGCACGAGATACTTCGCGCGCAGGACCTTCAGCAGCTGCCCCAGGTTCAGCTCGGGCACCAGCACGTGCTCATAGCCCGCCAGGATGTCGCCGAGGTCCGGCGGCAGCGGGTTGAGGTGGCGGAGATGGACGCAGGACACGCTCTTGCCGGACTTCTGCAGGTTCTGAACCGCCGCGGTGATGGCGCCGTACGTGCCGCCCCATCCGACCACCAGCACCTTGCCCTTCTTCTCGCCGATGATTTTGGTCGGCGGGATATCCTGCGCCATCTTGTTGACCTTCGCGGCGCGCAGACGGACCATGCGCTCGTGGTTGTCCGGATCGTAGGACACGTTGCCGAAAGTCTCGGCCTTTTCGATGCCGCCGATGCGATGCTCGTAGCCCGCGTGGCCCGGAGCGACCCACGCGCGCGCCATCGTCTCGGGGTTGCGCTTGTAGGGCTTCCAGTCCGAGAGCGCCGGCAGCGCCGTCTTCTCGAACTTGACCAGGGCCGCGACGTCCGGGACCAGCCACGGCTCGGAACCGTTGGCCAGGTAGCCGTCGGTGAGAAGGAAGACGGGCGTCATGTACTTGACCGCGAGACGGCAGGCCTCATAAGCCATCTCGAAGCAGTCGCCCGGAGTCGCGGCCGCCAAGACGGGGACCGGGCACTCCCCGTTGCGGCCGTAAAGCGCCTGGAACAAGTCCGACTGCTCGGTCTTCGTCGGCAGGCCGGTGGACGGCCCCCCGCGCTGGACGTTGAGGATCACCAGCGGGAGCTCGGTCATCACCGCAAGGCCGATCGCCTCGCTCTTCAGCGCCACGCCGGGACCGGAGGTCGTCGTCGTCGCGAGCGCCCCGCCGAACGCCGCGCCGATGGCGGAGCCGATCGCCGCGATCTCGTCTTCCGCCTGGAAGGTCTTGACCCCGAAATTCTTGTACTTCGACAGCTCGTGCAGGACGTCGGAAGCCGGCGTGATGGGGTAGGAGCCCAGCCAC
>CAIQSZ010000137.1 GCA_903874575.1 uncultured Elusimicrobia bacterium | reverse complement strand
TTGCCGCCGCGGGCCATCTTGGCGCGGGAAACGTCTCCCTGCTTGTCGATGTAGTAAAGGAAACCCTGCACGCGCTCAACGCCGACTTTCTGAACCTTCTCAGCCATTTTCTTCGACCTCCGTTCGGATGTCGGGATCGGTGCCTCTGTATCCCTGATGCGCCTCGACCGGGAATCTAGCATACTGTCGTCGGAGACGCAAGTTTTTCTCGTCGAGAACTCGACGAGAAAATATCCGACGGGCGTCCGCCGGGGTCCGCGGCGAGGGGGCGATCTACCTCTCGCCCTTTTCGAACAGCGCTATCTGGGCCTCCTGAGGGATGATCAGGCGTTCCTTGAGCCAGGCGTCGACGAGTTCCTTAGAGAAGCGATACTGTCGACCGATGCGGGAGGCCGGGATCTTTTTCATCCGGATAAGGCCGTAGATCTTCGAGCGGCCCAGACCGAGGTAGCGGGCGAGCGTCTTGATGTCCATCACTTCGGGGACGGGGCCCGTCATCGGACGTCGAACGGTCTTGCGTTTTTTATTCATCAGTTGTCTCGAGTGCCGTTCATTCGCGTTATCTGTCTGATAGAGTTCTTATTGTATTTCCCGTGCTATATTTTGTCAACATGGCGCGGCCTGGCCGCCAAGGAGAGAGGGGCTAGTCCTCGTCGACGGGCTTCGGCGGCACGGCGCACTTGGCTTCGGGGATGAAGATTTCCCTGTAGGCGGCGGCCTCGCTGGCGCCGCGGTTCAGGGTTTTGCGGTATGCCCGCAGGCATGCGTCGGGGCAGCAGCCGCGGACGGGCTTCTCCCCGCACGCCGGCGCCTTCCCGACGCAAGTGCCGAACGCATGGCCGGCGCCGGCGCAGGCGCCGAGAGCGGATAGGCAATCCTTAAACTTGGGTTCGTAGCTTAAGGGGCCGGAGCGGCGCGGTCGTTTCGGTTCGGCGTTCTTGACGGGCGTGCCGGCGGCGGCCGCAGGCTTGTTCGAGGGCGGTGGATTTTCGAGACGGGGTTTCCCGATTTTGCGGGCCGGCGCGGGATTCGAGGTTTTCGGGCAGGCGGTCTTTACTCCCAATTCGCATGCGCGCTTATAATCCTCGCTCGCGAACGTTATGTCGCCTTGCTTTTCATAGGCCGCCGCGCGGTCGGCGTACGCCGCGCCGAAGCGCATGTCGATCGCGGTCGCCTTGTAAAAATCATCGATCGCCAGGGAGGTCTTGTTTTGTTTGAACCGCAGCTGGCCGCGACGGTGGAACGCCTTCGCGTTCTTCTTGTCGAGCGTTAGACAGTCCGAATAATCTCCCAGAGCTCCGGCCTCGTCGCCGCCTCGGTCGCGCAAGGCCGCGCGCGCACACAGGGCCTTGGCTTTCGCCTGTTTGCCGTCGCTCTCCTTCCAGGTGGACAGCGCGCTCGAGTAGGAGACGAGCGCGGAGCGGTCGTCTTTCTCGCGCTCCTCCCGGGAGGCGCGGGCCATCCACGCCTTGAACGACTCGGCATGCGCGGCGGGGACCAGGAGGCCGACGGCGAGGAGGATGAGGCTCGGTGACATGGATTATTAGAAGGAAGCTTAACAGCGTCTGTCGGGGGCCGTCAAGTACGCCCCGATAAAAAGTCTTG
>CAIQSZ010000136.1 GCA_903874575.1 uncultured Elusimicrobia bacterium | reverse complement strand
CTGGCCGCGATCGCGGCGTGGGAACTCCTGCCGACCGGGGGCCACACGTTCAGTTCCCTCCTCCGGTACGACCCGGCCAATCCCCAGCAGCTGCGGTACGCACTGTGGGACGCGGCCTGGAGAATGTTCCGCGACCGGCCATGGACCGGGATGGGGCCCGGAGGCTACCTCCGTCATTTCACCCAGTATATACGCCCAAGCGGAGAGGTCCTGGACAATGAGCCTGTCTGGGGCAGCGCGCACAACCTCTACCTGCACCAACTCGCCGAACGCGGGGCGCTCGGCGGCCTGGTCTTGGCCGCGCTGTGCACGATCCTAGCGGCGCGGGCGGTACGCGCGGCGCGGATCGGGGGCTTCGCGCGCTCCCTTCTGGCCGCGGCCGCTGTGGTCTCGTTTCTTCTGATGTCACTGACCGAGACGAGCTTCCAAAACGAACAGTTCTCCTGCCTGCTTCTGTTCCTTTGGACCTGGGGGACCATGGAACTTCGTCGCCGCCCCAAATCCTATAATCGAGCCGATGACTAAAACTCTTTCGATCCTAATCCCGGTTTTCAACGAGAGCGCGACCGTCCTCGAACTGTTGCGCCGGGTCGAGGCGGTCGAGCTTAGGCTGGCCAAGGAAATCGTGGTCGTCGATGACGGCTCGACCGACGGCACGCGCCAAATCCTGGAAGGCCTGGGCGACCGCGCGAAGGTCGTCTTCCACCAGGCCAACCGCGGCAAGGGCGCGGCCCTGCGCACCGCCCTCGCGCGCGCGACCGGCGACTTCGTGATCATCCAGGACGCGGACCTCGAGTATGATCCGGCGGATTACCCCGGCCTGCTCGTCCCGTTGCTGGACGGGCGGGCCGACGCGGTCTACGGTTCGCGCTTCCTGGGCGGCCCGCACCGGGTGCTGTTCTTTTGGAATTACTTCGCCAATAAATTCTTCACCCTCGTCACCAACGTCCTCTACAACATCAACCTCACCGACATGGGGACGTGCTATAAGGTCTTTGTCGCGGAAAAGCTCAAGGCCATCCCGCTCGAGAGCGAACGCTTCGGCATCGAGGCCGAGATCACCGCTAAGATATGCAAGGCGCGCTTGCGCATCTACGAGACGCCTATCTCGTACTCCGGCCGCACCTACGACGAGGGCAAGAAAATCACCTGGAAGGACGGCTTCTCCTACCTATGGTGCCTTCTGCGCTACCGTGTCGCCGATTAGCCCGCGCCGTCTGATGGCGCTGGCCGCGCTGGCGTTCTTTCTGCGCGCGTCCTGCGCCGTCCTCACGGAATTCAAGCCTCTGTTCCCTTCTTACTACTACACCGACGCCCGTCTCTTCCACAACGCCGCCGTCTTTTATATGGAGATAGCCCCGTCGGGCGCCAGACCGCCCATCAACGGCAGTTTGTGCGATAGGTTCCAGATTCTGACGACGCTCACGGCCTATCGCGTCTTCGGCCCTCGACCGATCTCGATCAAGCTGATCAACGCAGCGCTCGGCGCCCTGGGGGTCGTGGCTCTGACCTGGGCCTTCGGCTTCGTGTTCGACTCCCGCGCGACCCTGCTGGCGGGCGCCGCCCTGGCGGTTTGGCCGTCGGCCGTGTTCTACACCTCTCAAAACCTTAAGGAATCCCCGACTCAGTTGCTGGTCTTCGCGGGCTTGGGCTCGCTCCTGGCCCTGGCCCTGGACGAGAGGTCGTCCCAGGCGCGCGCGGCGGCGCTGGCGGCCGGGGCGGCCGTCGGTCTGCTGGGCGCGGGAATGTACCGTTCTTTCCTTCTGATCGCGTTCGGCGTGGCCCTGGCCCCCACGCTGGGCCTGCAGGCCTTCATGAGGCCGCGAGGCCGAGCGGCGTGGGCCCTGGCCCTGCTCCTGGCCGCGCCCGTCGCCTATCCCGCCGTCTCGCGTCTTTTTCTGAATATCTTCTCCGGCTCCGATCCGGCTCGGATCAGCTACGCCGAGGACGGACGCCCGGAGACCGCCTACTTCAACGGCGATCAATCGCGCGCCTATCCTCGTCTTTTCCCTTCGGTCGTCGATAGCGCCGATACGCCACGGGTCCACCGGTCGATCTCCCCCGAGGGGCTAACCCTCTTCCGCCGCAACCGCCAGATCTCGGACCGGGGCTGGGCGCGCGCCTATTCCGGCCGGGAAATCGCCACCCAACTCTTCCCCGACGCGGCATTCTCCTCGTGGCTGGACGTGCTCGTCTTCCTGCCGAAAGCCGCGTTCCACGTGTTGTTCATGCCCCTGCCCGGCTTCTACCCTCTCGACGGCAGGATCGGCCGCGTGCTCGCCGCCCTGGAAAACGCCGTCCTGCTCGCCGTCTCGCTGGCGGCGCTGGCCGGCATCGCGCGCGGATGCAAAACCCCGGCGCGGATGGGGCTCCTGGCTTTCTTCGCGGTAATGACGGTCGCAGCCGCGTCGCTTGAGTTCGACCTGGGAAGCGCCGGACGCCACAAAGCGCTCTACCTTCCGATGCTGTTCCCGTTCGCCGCCGAGGAACTCCTGCGCCGCCTCGGCCGCAAGGAGCCCGCGTGATCAAAATTTTCCAGGTCGTCGAGTGCGGAGGGCCCGGCGGGACCGGAGAACAGGTGGCGGCGATCTGCAACGGGCTGGACCCGAAGAAGTTCAAGGTCTCACTGATCTACGCCGTGCGCTCCGGCTCTCCCGAGGACTACCGCGCCAGATGCCGCGGCGCCAAGCATGCGTATTATGTCCCCGAGATGACCCGCGAGATCGCGCCCAGGATGGACGCCGCCGCTCTGCGCCGGCTCCACAAGCTGTTTTCCGAGCACCGCCCCGACGCGGTGCACGCGCACTCGTCGAAGGCCGGCGTGCTGGCGCGCGCGGCGGCGAAGTCCGCCGGGATCAAGACCGTCTTCTACAGTCCGCACGGCTACGGCTTCCTGATGCAGGACCGGCCGAAGGCGGTCCGCGCCCTGTACCGGGCCATCGAGCGCGCCGCGGCGCGCTTCGGCGAAACCATCGCCGTCTCGCCCAGCGAGGCCGAATTCGCGCGCAAGCTGGCTCCGCGCGGCGCCGTCCACACCGTCTGCGACGCCTACCTGGGAGACTTCCCCGAGCCGATTGCGCACGACGGACTGGTCGTCGGCTCCTGCGGCCGCATGACGCACGCGCGCAACCCCGACGCATGGGTCCTGCTGGCCCAGCGGCTGACCGACTCGCGCAACGGCGTCAAGTGCGTGTGGGTCGGCGGCGGCGAGGACGAGGCCCGCGCAAAGGTCTTCCTGACCAACATGAACCTCCTGCACAAGACCGCGATCACGGGTTGGCTGCCCGCGGAAGAAGCGCGCGAGCGCATGCGCGGGCTGGACCTGTTCGTCCACTACTCGCGCTGGGACGCCATGCCCAACGCGGTGCTGGAGGCCATGGCGGTCGGCCTGCCCGTGGTCGCCTCCGACATCCCGGGAAACCGCGACGCGGTCATCCCTGGGGTGACGGGCTTCCTCGTCAAGAACGAAGTCGAACTCCTGGAGCGATGCCAGGAACTCCTCGACGACGCCGATCTGAGACGCCGCTTCGCGGCCGCCGGCCGCGATCGCGTGCGCAAGGAATTCACCCGCGAGCGCCAGCTCGACGGCCTGTCCGCCCTTTACCTCGGCTGACTCCTAAAGTCGGGCGGACGCCGAATTGATATAATCCGACCATGGCTTCGCGCCCCCGTCCGACGGACGGGTCCGTCGTCGACGCCCCCGCCGCGGGGCTCCCCCCCTGGCTGCGCCACACTCTGCGCACCGCGCTCCATCTCGCGCTGGACGCCGGGGCGGTGGCCGCCGCGTACCGCGCGGCGTTCTGGCTGCGCTTCGAGGCGGCGTCCGTGGTCGCGACGGTGCCGCCGATCGGCGATCCGGTCGACTGGAGCAAGTACCGGAGCCTGCTCCTGGCCGCCGTTCCGATCTGGCTGGTCCTGCTTCACCTCAACCGGCTGTACACGGCTTCCTGGATGAGCGCGGCGGACCGGTTCGTGCAGATCTTCAAGGCGTGCGCGCTGGGCACGGGAACCACGCTCGTCGCCGCTTTTCTATACGAGCGCCTGGCCTATTCGCGGCTGATGCTGGCGGGCGTATTCCCCGTCTCTCTGGCCGCGGTATGCCTCAGCCAGGCGATCGTGCTGTGGATCGACGATTGGCTCGCGCGCCACGAGGCGGCCCTGCCGATACTGCTGATCGGCGGGGGCCCGGTCGCGGAAGTCCTCAAGGAGCGCATCCGCGACCGGCATCCGGGAGCGGGAATCCATGAGCTGGAGACGCTGCCGACGCTGCCCGAATTGGCGCGAGCGCTGGACGTCCGCCGCTTCTATGAACTCATCCTCCTGCGCACCAAGGACGCGCGCGAAGACGTGCTGGCCGCGGCCGAGGCCTGCGACGCGCGCGGCGTGGGCTTCAAGATGGTGCCCGACCTGCTCGAGATCCGCATGGGCGAGGTGCAGATGGACCACCACCTGGGCCTGCCCGCCTACCGCATCAAGCACACCTCGCTGACGCCCGCGAACTTCGCGACCAAACGCGCCGTCGACGTGCTGTTCTCCGCGCTCCTGCTGGCGGCCACCTCGCCGTTCTGGCTGATCGCCTGCCTCCTGATCAAGCTCGATTCGAAGGGCCCCGTCCTGTTCACGCAGGACCGCTGCGGCCACAAAGGCCGCGTGTTCAAGGCGTTTAAATTCCGCACCATGGTGGCCGACGCCGAAAAACGCATCGCCGACGTGAAAGGCCTCAACGACATGGAAGGCGCGTTCTTCAAGGCGAAGCACGACCCCCGCGTGACGAGGGTGGGCCGGTTCCTGCGCAAGTTCTCGCTGGACGAATTCCCCCAGTTCCTCAACGTCCTGCGCGGCGAGATGAGCGTGGTCGGGCCGCGGCCGCTGGCGCTGACCACCGGAGAGCTCGAGGCGCTGGAGCGGGACTTCGGCGCGACGGCCAAAAAGCGCGCCAACCTTCTGCCGGGCATCACCGGCCTGTGGCAGGTCTCCGGCCGTTCCGACGTGTCGAGCGAGCAGCGCTTCGCGCTGGACCTTTTCTACATCGAGCATTGGTCCCTGGGCCTGGATCTGGAAATCATCCTCAAAACGCCGTACGTGATGGCCTTCGGCAAAGGAGCCTATTGAAATGAGCCTGATCGCGGCCGATATTCCGCTCCTCTCCATCAAGGCCCAGAATCAGTCGTTGTCGGCGGAAATCAAGGAGGCCGCGTGCCGCGTGCTGGACTCGGGCGCGTACATCCTCGGTCCCGAGAACAGGGCCTTCGACGAGGAGTTCGCGCGGGAGATCGGCTCGCCGTTCTGCCTGGGAGTGGACTCGGGCACTTCCGCGCTGGAGCTGGCCTTGGAAGCCGTCGGCGTGGGCCCCGGCGACGAGGTCATCGTCCCCTCCTTCACTTTCATCGCGACCGCGACCGCGGTCTCCGTGCTGGGCGCGGTGCCCGTGTTCGCCGACGTCGACGAAACGACGCTGACTTTGGACCCCCGTTCGGTGGAGAACTTGATCGGGCCTAAAACCAAGGCCGTCGTGCCGGTCCACCTGTTCGGCCAGCCGGCCGACATGGATCCGTTGCTCGCGCTCGCGAGGTCGAAAGGCCTAAAAGTCGTCGAGGACTGCGCGCAGTCGCATCTGGCCGTTTACAAGGGACGCGTCACCGGCTCCTTGGGCGAGCTCGGCGCGTTCAGCTTCTACCCGACGAAGAACCTGGGCGCGGCGGGCGACGCCGGCGCGGTGACCGTGGCCGACGCCGACCTGAGGGACCGTCTCCTGGAACTGCGCAACTGCGGCCGGACCATCGGGGCGACCTACCACCACGCGCGCGTCGGCCACAATTGCCGCCTCGACGAGATCCAGGCCGCCATCCTGCGCGTCAAACTGCGTCATCTGGCGCGCTGGACGCAGTCGCGCCGCCGCATCGCCGCGCTTTATCACGAAGGCCTGCGCGGACTGCCGCTGCGCCTGCCGCCGCTGGGCGGAAACGACACCCGACCCGTGTTCCACCTCTTCACCGTCCGCCTGGAGAGGCGCGACGCGCTGGCCGAGCATCTGCGGCGCAGCGGCGTCGGTTGCGGCGTCTACTACCCGATCCCGGTGCACCTCCAGCCCGCCTACGCGGGCCTGAAGGTCCGCGCCGCCCTGCCCGTGTCCGAGAGGGCCAGCCGCGAGGCTCTTTCCCTGCCCATGTTCGCGGAGTTGACCGACGCGGACGTCGCGCGCGTGTGCGCCGCTGTGAAGGCCTTTCTCGGCTGACGCATGGCGAGGATTCTCTTCGTCTCCACGTCGACGAGCGTCGGCGGGGCCGAAAAGACCCTGTTCACTTTAGCCACGCTCCTCGACCCTCGGCGCTTTCCCGTCGCGGGCGTGGTGAGCCTCAAACCCGAGGGGCACTACGCCCGACGCCTGCGCGACCAGGGCGTCAAGGTGGACAGCTTGGACTTGGCGCGCATGCCGCGCCCGGCGGACGCCCGGCGGCTGGCCGACATCATCGACCGGGAGCGGCCCGATATCGTCCATGCGGTCATGTATCAGGCCATCCAATTGGCGCGCATGGCCAAGAAGCTCGCCTCGGCCGAGTTCAGGCTGATCAGCTCTCCGCGCGTGAACTACCGCTCGCGCCGCTGGCCGACTTTGCTGATCGACCGTTGGCTCAAGAAGCGCGACGACCTTTTGATCGCCGAGTGCGCCGCCAGCCGCCGCTTCCTCGTCTCACGCCTCGGCTACGCGCCCGAGAAAGTCGTCGTCATCCGCAACGGCGTCGACTTGGCGGGCTGGCCGGTCTCCAAGATCGACCGCCGGAAAAAGCGGCTCGAACTGCGGCTGAGCGCGGGCGACCTGCTCATCGGGGCGGTGGGCCGGCTCGACCGGCAGAAGGACTTCGGGACCCTGATCGAGGCCATGGCCCGGCTCAAGGACGACCCCGTCAAATGCGCCATCATCGGCGACGGCCCGGAGCGCGGCCGCCTGGAGGCTCTCATCCGCAAGCACGCGCTGGAAAAAAACATCTGGCTGTTGGGCGAGCGCGGGGAGATGCCCTCCTGGCTGTCCGCCTTCGACCTGTTCTGCCTCCCCTCTTCATGGGAAGGCCTCCCGAACGCCCTCTTGGAAGCGAT
>CAIQSZ010000135.1 GCA_903874575.1 uncultured Elusimicrobia bacterium | reverse complement strand
CGTGGTCTCGATGTTCCTCCCACAACGTCTTATAGCGGCCCTGTCCGACCATGTCCTTCGGGTTTGCCGGCGTAATTCGCGGCGGCGGCGGATCAGGCGGGCCAATTCCCGAGTCGGCTTGGACCGTATTTCCTGCCGTGCGAGGGCGGGCCAGGGAATTTCTAGGTGATGACGACCGATCAGGCGTCGCCGCCTCGATTCCGCCGTCCGCGTTCCAAGCGCGCGCGTCCATGATGCGCTCCTCGGCCCGCCGCTTCGCCGTCGCCAGCCGGGCGGCATAGCCGGGCGCCAAGGACGCCAAAATGTCGAACTGCGCGGGGGTTAGCGCCTCGCCGGAGGCAGGCGCTTCGCCTAAAGGAGCCGGATCCGGATTTTTTGGGTTTTCCCTTTCCGTCAATCCCGCCGCGTAGCGTTGGACTTTTAGGCGAATGAGAAGGGCTTGCATATCAGGCATGCCCGTCGAACGGACGTCATTGAGACGCACGCCCGATCGATCTAGGACCTGAGCCATGGCGCCCACTTGCGCCGGCGCCAGCGGCGCCAAGCCCAGGGAACCGAGGAGAGGCTGCGCCGCGGAGGAGGGAAGAAACTTCATCCAGGCGCTTACTCCCGCCGGAGAGTCGATGGGCGCTTTCACCTCGGCCGTGGCGGCTTGAAGAGCGGAGCAGCAAAAGGGGGCCGCGGCCAGGCATGCGGTTCGAATCCAAGCGGAACGGGCAAGCGAATTTTTCACCGTGGGACGCCTCGGACCCAGTGTAACAGGAGCATTCCGGCTTCGTCATTACGAATGGATTGCGGATTGCCCGCCGGAAAAGAAGCGGCGGGATTCCGTCAGAAGTAGGAGCCGAGGAAGATTCGGCGGCGGCGGGCGCGGGAGAACGACAGGTCGTTGACGACGTCGCCGGACTCGATGCCCGCGGCGGAGCGGCCGAAGCGTTCCAGGAAGGTCGTGCGCAGGACCCGTCCCGAGGACTTGCGGCTCTCGATGAGGCCGTCGCCTCCGGTGAAGATCAGCACGTGCGTGACGTGGTCGGAGGCCTCGTCGTCGGTGAGGAACACGAGGTCGCCGCTCTGCAGGTCCGCGGAGCGGATGGGGCGGGATTTGAGCTTCTGCTCGTGCGAGTCGCGCGGCACGTCGCGGCCGTGGATGCGGTAGGCCAGGCTCACCAAGCCGGAACAGTCCACGCCCATCCTCATGTCGGGCTGAACCCCGGAGCGGCCGCCCCAATAGTAGCTGGTGCCCAGGAATAATTCCGCGGTGCGGATGATCTCGGCGCGCGAAGCCGCGGTGGGGGAGGCGGGGGCGACGTAGAGCGCGTCGGATCGAATTTCGCCGAGCGAGCCGTCGAGGAGCCGCACGCGCGCGTCTCCGGCCGCCTCGGACACGCGGGCCAAGCGGGTGCCGACGGAAAGCATCAGGATGTCGTCGCCGCGGTGGACGATGGCCTGGCGCGTGCGCACGACCGCGTCGGCGGGCGCGGGCTCGGCGCTGACCAGGTCCTCGGCGCGCATCCAGCCGGGATAGCCCTGCCATGCGCCCGCGGGGAAATGGCTGTCCTGCTCGTCGGCGGTCACGCGCACCCAGTCGCCCTTGGCCTCGCGCACGGTCACGGTTTCGCCGTACAGGAGCTGGGAAAGGTGCGCGTCGTCGTCCAGCTTCGGCTTGGCGCGCCGCACCGGCTTGGACCACAGGTCGGACACCGGGACGCCGACGGTCAGGCGGCGCGGCAGGTCGGGGCCGATCAGGTACGCCAGGCCGCGCTTGTTGACGCGCCAGGCCTTATGGAACGCGGCGCGCGGGTAGACGCGCCGCACCCGGTCTCGGCTTTCGCCCGCGGGGTCGTCGACGATCACGTCGCCCGCGGCGTCGAAGCCGGAGACGACGACCAGGTGCCCGCCGGTCCTGCGGATCGGCGCGCCCGGCATCTCGTCCTCGCCGAACGCGAGGCTGACCGCGACGGGCCGGCCCGCGGCGATCTCGTTTTCCAGATCGAGCAGGGACTCCAGGCGCGCGACGCGCGCGTCCAGGCCCGACTTCGCGGCGAACGCGGCGTTGGCGGGCCAGTTGCCGAAGAGCCGGGAGGTCCGGTCGCGCACGGCGAGGGCGACCTCGTCGGTCTCCTTCTTCACGCCCCAGAACTCGAGGATCATCGCCAGGGACGTCGGCGAGCAGACGTCGCGCTTGAACTCTTCGTCGGCGTCGCCCTGCGCGCGGGGCGCGACGGCGAGCGCGCGGGTCCACGGGCCCGTCGCGGGCGCCGGGGGCCGCGCGGGGGCGTCGTCGTTCGAGAGCGCGAGCGCCGCCGAGCGCAGGAGATCG
>CAIQSZ010000134.1 GCA_903874575.1 uncultured Elusimicrobia bacterium | reverse complement strand
CTCGACGCTCAATCCGGACCAGAACGAGATGATCCGGCGCACGGAGTCCGAGATCAACCTCGGGCTCTTCTCCGCGTTGAACTCCGCGCGCTGGTTCTCCCTGCGCTACTGGCAGGCGGAGAAGGTGGGCAGCACGCCGTTCCACGTCGCCACCTACCAGGTCGGGCGCGCTAACATAAACAATCTGACCGAGGACATCCGGCTCGGCTTCGGCCATGACTTGGGCCTGACGGGCGCCATGAGCGTGGACCTCATCCGGGCCGAGTTCCAAGACCACGCCCAGCTCGTCCCGTACCCGCTGGCGGCCGTCGGTTCCGGAGCCACGAAGATCCTCAAGCCCGCCCTGCCGCACCAGCAGACGAACGCCGTCGACTCCCGCTTCCGCTACGACCCGTCGCCCAAGCTGGCCTTCACCGGCACGGCGGCGGCCCGCCAGCGCGAGAACCTGGGCAACCTGTACAAAGACGACATCGTGACCGGCTCGCTGAAAGCCGCCTATAGGGCCGGCCCGAAGCTGTCCGTGCTGGCGAAGCTGGGCTTGGAAGCCAACGAGGTCGTGGAGAACAACGAGGGGCGCTACCTCGTGACCCCGGCGACGGCGAAGAGCTCCCACTTCGACAAGACGGCGCTGAAGGCGGAGTTGGCGGCGAGCTGGAAGCCGATCGAGAAGGCGATGATCAAGGCTTCCTACAAGATGGAGTTCACCAACCGCCGCGACGCGCCGACCGAGGCCTACAACGCGAGCACGTTCAGCTATTTCGCCGACGGCACCGTTCTGCCGGCGGGCTCCTGGAACAACAGCGTCCCGAACAGCGACACGCGGCACACCTTCCGCGTGACGCCGAAGTACGAACTCCCCCTCGGCATGGAGATCGAGGCCGATTATAAGCGGCTCCAGGCCAACCGGTCGGCGTTCGTGGGACAGCCGAACCGGCAGAACGACGCCAGCCTCACCTTCACGGCGCCCCTGCCCGGCCGCGCGGCGTTCTACCTCATCGGCGGCTACGTCGACGAGGAGAACACCAACAACACCGCCGATCGCAACTACAGCGCCAAGCGCAACGTCTACCGCACCGGCGTGGACTGGGAGGCGATCGCGCGGACCTTCCTCGGCCTGGACGCTTCCTACGACAGCATCACGTACCTCTTCGACGGCCACTTCGGCTCCGGTTCGACCACGGCGCTGCCTCTGGCCACGGCGTACCACATGGGCGGGATGCCCAGCACCCAGCGCAACACCACGCTGGGAACCCACGGGCGCGTGAACCTGCCCAAGGGCGTCGTCTTGACGGGCCGCGGCTCGTATACGTGGTCGAAGGTGCAGACGCCGCTGCACTACTGGAACACGGGGCTGAATTACTCGGTGGACGACTACTCGCCGAGCGACGTGCGCATCGCGCGCGGCATCGTCGGAGTCGAGTACACGCCGGAGAGGTATAAGAACCTCACGGCGCGCGCTTCTTACTCCATCGACGACTGGGTCGACCGGACGGATTCGAACAACAGCGGCCGGGCCAGCGTCGCCCAGGTCG
>CAIQSZ010000133.1 GCA_903874575.1 uncultured Elusimicrobia bacterium | reverse complement strand
TCGAACTGTTCGCCGACCTGCTGTCCGCCGAGGAGGTCCAGGGAGGACGCTCCTTGCTCGCGGGCAGGTTGGGGACGGACGTCGCCTCGCCGCTCGTGACCTTGCGCGACGATCCCCGCCGGAGCGGCGGTCCGGCCAGCGCGTGCTTCGACGACGAGGGTTTTGCGACCCGGGACAAAGCGCTGATCGAGCGCGGCGTTCTAGTCGAGTTTCTTCACGATACCGCGACGGCCGCGCGCGAAGGCCGCGCTACCAACGGTTGCGGCTATCGGGACGGCTGGAGCGGCCTGCCGGCTCCCCGCCCTTCGAATCTGTTCTTGGTTCCGGGCGCGTTGACCCGCGAAGCCTTGCTCGCCGACACGAAGGACGGCCTGCTCGTACTCGAGGTCCTCGGCGCGCACATGGTCGATCCGGTCTCCGGCGAGTTCTCGGTCGGCGTCTCGGGGCTGGAAGTCTCCCAGGGCGTCGTCGGGCGGCCCTTCAGGGGCGCCATGCTCGCCGGCAATCTCCTGGACCTGCTCTCCAGCGTGGACGCCGTGGCCGACGATCTGGTCTTCCACGGGGGCTTGGGCGCCCCTACTTTCCGCGTCCGCTCTCTCGACGTCGTCTGACCCCGCCGTCTCTCAGCGGGACCAGTAGCTGCGCACCAGGCGGGCGAGAAGGGTATCTTCGCTCGGAGTCGGCTGGAGGCGTATGGCGTCGATGAGCCGGCGCAACCGCCGTTCCTGGGAACTCGTCAAATTTAAAAGAAGCCCGTAGTGCCGCTGCTTCGGATACATATTTCCGCGCGGGGCTTCGCGCGCCAGGCGGAAGGGGAAATCGAGCGGTCCGTCGGGGCCTTGGACGCGCAGATGGTACGGCGTGTTCGCGCGGAGCGCTCCGTCGAAGGCGATCAGCGCGCCGGCCAGGCTGAGATCAAGGGCTTGGGCGGGCCCTATGCGCGGGCCCTCCGTCGAGCCTCCGAACACCTCGGCGAAGCGGTCGCAGACGACCCGCGCGTGGGCGCGCTTGCTCATGCCGTCCATATTGGGATGATACTTCTTCTCAGCCGTACGAATACGAGACCTCGATGCAGACCTCGGGCGCGGAGGGATCCTGAAAAAGCAGAAGATATTCGAAGGCTCTTCCGTTGCGCAGGCGCAACTCCTTCGGACGGCCGGCGCGGCCGAAGACTTCGACGCGACCGCCGCCGACGGCGCGCAGCGCCAAGCGGCAGCGATGATTGGCGGGCGACTTGAAATAGCCGCCGGAAGTCCCCGGGGGGGTCCCGAGGAAATGAGGTTGGAGCGATAATTCCGAGGCGAGGCGGGCGGCTTCCCCCGGTTCGGCGGAGAACGTGCAGAAGGCGTCGTTAGTGGTCGCGACCATCCTGCATTCGAGGGGTCGTTTCGGGAGGCCGCTCTTGGCCAGCAGTTCGGCCATGTCGGAGCGCAGCCCGGCTCGGTTCACGGCGTTCCATATCCGTGCGCAGGCCGCGCCCGAGAGCGCGGCGCACAAGAGGATGAACGACATCGTTATGAATCTCATATGGTTCCGGAGTCAACTCGACGACGAGGTGTAGCGCGCCACCGAACCTCGCCACCAGACGGCGGCGAGCGCCGTCGAGACCACGGCCAGCGCCACCGCGTAGAGGGCCCAGGACGGCGAGAGCTTTCCCAGCAGGGCCTTGGCCGGAAAGGTGGTCATCACCGCGATGGGGATCACGAAGGTCAGTGCGGCGCGCACGGGCTTGGCGTAGACGTCGACGGGGAATTTCCCCATGAACATCACGTCGCGGTAGACCCAGATGGCGTTCTCGAGCTCCTGGGTGCGCACGGCCAGCCCGCAGACGAACACGTGGATCGCGAAGACGATCGCCACGCCGTTGGCGACCAAGAGCGCGTACGCCGCATAGCGGGTCCAGTCGTAGGCGGGCAGGCGGGCGAAGGTCATGCCGATCATCGCCAGCACGGGCAGCAAGGTGACGACGTCCAGGAAGTCGACGCTTGAGAAGACCATGCGAAACAGCGGCGAGCAGGGCTGCACCAGGTAGAAGTCGAAGTCGCCCTCGTTGACGGCGCGGCGGGCGCCGTAGACGCCGCGGAAAAAGATCTGCGCGATCATGTCGACTAGGTTGTAGGTCAGGAAGAACAAGGCGGTCTCGACCAGCCCGTAGCCGGCGATGGACTCCACGTGGTTGAAGATGGCGACGACGAAGGCGAAGAAAAACAGCAGGCGGATCATCTTGCCCAGCAGGAAGCCGAAGGAGCCGAGGCGGTAGGTGAGCTGGACCTGCATCGCCATGGAAGCGGTGCGCGTCCAGACGCGGCCGTACCTGCGGAGGGCCTGCGTCACCCGCCCTCCGCGGCGTAGGAGCGCAGGCCGGCGCGCCATACCGACGAGGCGGCCGCCGTGAATGCGGCCAGCCACGCGGCCTCGACGGCGATCAGCCGCGCCGCCTCGGCGTGCGGCACTTTTCCCAGGAAGATGCGCGCCGGGACATACACCATGTAGGGGAACGGCGTCAGGTCCAGCGCGCGGCGCAGGCCCGCCGGGAGCACGTCCAGAGGGAAGAACGCGCCGGCGGCGAACGCCAGGAAAAGCTCGAAGCAGAACAGAGGCCCGCCGGACTCCGAGGTCCAGAAGGCCAGCGAGCTGACCATGAACTCCATGAAGAAAAAAAGCAAGGACGACAGCGACGCGGCCGCGGCAAACAACAGCCAGGTCGCCGCGTCGCGGGGGATGAACAGGCCGCCGCGCATGACCGCGGCCAGGATGCCGACTTCCAGCAGGGCCGAGACGATATGCACGGTCTTCTGCGCCAGGTCCAGCGACAGCGCGTAGCCCTGGTAGCTGATGGGCCGCACCAAATAGCTGGAGATGCGCCCCGAGGATATCTCGCCGACCAGCATCCAGCCCCGGCCGGTGAAGACGAAGGCGCGCAGGACGTTGATGAGCAGGACGTAGGTGAGCATCTCCGCGCGCGTGTAGCCCAGGAACTCGGTTTTATCGCCCAGCAGGGCGGTCCAGAACGAATACAGACCGATCACGACGGCGAGTCCGCCCACCCGGTCCATGATCAAAGTGGAGCGCCTCTGGAGCGTCTCCTGCAGGGAGATGGAGTACGCGCGCAGGTATTTGATCATGCGTGCGCGAACAGGCGGCGCACGACGTCGTCGATGTTCATGTCCTCGACGTTGAGGTCCGCGACGGGAAACGCGCGCAGAAGCGCGGCGGCGCCGGCGGCCACTTGGGCGCGCGGGACTTCGATGGTCGCGGTCATGCCGTCCGCGCTCACGACGGTGCCGAGCGTCCTCAGGTCGCCGGCCGCGACGGGCGCCGTGAAGCGAACCTTGACGATCTTATGGTCGGCGTAGCGTTCGACCAGCCGGTCCAACGGCCCGTCGTAGAGCAGCCTGCCGCGCTCGATGACGACGACGCGCCGGCACAGTTCCACCACGTCGGTCATATTGTGGCTGGTCAGCATGATGGTCGCGCCGTTGCGCTTGTTGTACGCCTTCACGAACTCGCGCACCTTCTTCTGCATCACCACGTCCAGGCCGATGGTGGGCTCGTCCAGGAGAAGGAGCCGCGGCCGGTGGAGGAGGGCCGCCGCCATCTCCGCGCGCATGCGCTGGCCCAGCGACAGTTTCTTGACCGGCACCTGCAGGTGCTCGCCCAACTCCAGCAGGTCGACGAGTTCGTCCAACTGCGCCTTGAACTCGGATTCGGGTATCCCGTAGATGGCCTGGTTGAGCTTGAAGGTCTCGTACGCCGGGATCTCCCACCACAGCTGCGTCCGCTGGCCCATGACGAGCGATATTTTTTTCTGGAACGAGGCTTCCCTCTTCCAAGGGACGTGCCCCAGGGCGGTCGCTTCGCCCGCCGTCGGCGTGAGCAGTCCCGACAGCATCTTCAAAGTCGTCGTCTTGCCCGCGCCGTTGGCCCCTAGAAAGCCCACCAACTCGCCTTCCTCCATCTTGAAGCCGACGTCGTCGACCGCGCGCGTGTCCTTGTATTTCCGGTCGAACAGGGCCTTCATCCCGCCCCACAGCCCGGGCTCCTTCACGGGCGAACGGTAGTCCTTGGTGAGGCCTTTCGTCTCGATCGCGAACGCCATGAGCCCGTCAGCCGCGGCGGCCCATCTCGCCGAGGTAGGAGAGCGTCTTCAGGCCGTCCATGCGGTCG
>CAIQSZ010000132.1 GCA_903874575.1 uncultured Elusimicrobia bacterium | reverse complement strand
GCCCGTGGACGGCGCAATCGCACTTCCTGCGGGACCTCCCCCTCGATCTGGTGGTCCTGCTGGGCGGGGCGCCGCTGGTCGTCAAGATCGCGCGCGGGCTGCTGGCGCGCGACCTGGGGGCCGACCTGCTCGCGGGCATTTCCATCGTCGCCGCCGCGGCGATGCACCAGACCTTGGTCGCGGCCATCGTGGTGCTGATGCTGTCCGGCGGGGAATCGCTCGAGCGCCTGGCCTCGCGGCGGGCGTCCTCGGTGCTCGACGCGCTGGCGCGCCGCATGCCCCAACTGGCCCACCGCAAGACGGCGACGGGACTGACCGACGCGGCCATCGGCGACATCGCCGTGAACGACGAGCTGGTCGTCCTGCCGCACGAGCTGTGCCCGGTCGACGGCGTGATCGTCGAGGGACGCGGAAGCATGGACGAGTCCTATCTGACCGGGGAACCCTACCAGATCGAGAAGGCCCCCGGCTCCGCCGTCCTGTCCGGCGCGGTGAACGGGGAGTCCGCGCTGACCATCCGCGCCTCCAAGCTGGCGTCCGATTCGAGATACGCGAACATCATGCGCGTGATGCAGGACGCCGAAAAGGACCGCCCCGAACTGCGGCGCCTCGGCGACCAACTGGCCTCATGGTACGCGCCAGTCGCCCTGCTCATCGCCGGCGCCGCGTGGGCCGCGTCGGGCGACGCGCATCGCTTCCTGGCGGTCATCGTCGTCGCCACCCCCTGCCCGTTGCTCATCGCCATCCCCGTCGCGGTCATCGGAGCGGTTTCCTTGGCGGCGACGCGCGGCATCATCGTGAAGAACCCCGCCATCCTGGAGCGCATCGGACGATGCCGGACCGTCATCCTCGACAAGACGGGAACCTTGACCTATGGGAAGCCGTCGTTGACCGAGGTCCTGCCCGTCGCCGGATTCGAAGCGGACGCCGCCCTGCGCTTGGCCGCCAGCCTGGAACGCTACTCGCGTCATCCCCTGGCCGCGGCCATCGTCGCGGGCGCGGAGGCCAAGGGCCTGACGAGCGCCTGCGCGGAGCATTTCGCCGAGAAGCCGGGCGAGGGATTGTCCGGCGTCGTGCAAGGACGCCGCGTAAGGATCACCGGCCGCAAGAACCTCGGCGCGGACGCCGCGTCCGCGCTGACGCCGGCGGCGGCGGGCCTGGAGTGCGTGGTCCTGATCGACGACGCCGCCGCCGCGGTCCTGCGCTTCCGGGACGCCGCGCGCCCCGAGAGCCGCCCGTTCCTGGCGCACCTCTCTCCCAGCCACGGCATAGAACGCGTCATGATCGTCTCCGGCGACCGAGAGGCGGAGGTCCGCTACCTCGCCGAAAAGGTGGGCGTCCGGGAGATCCACGCCGAACAAACGCCGGAGCAAAAACTCGCCATCGTCGTCGCGGAGACCAAAACCGCGCAAACCCTGTTCGTCGGCGACGGCATCAACGACGCGCCGGCGCTGGCGGCCGCCACGGTGGGCATCGCCATCGGGCAGAACAGCGACGTGACCTCCGAGGCGGCGGGCGCCGTGATCCTGACGGCCTCCATCACCAAGCTGGACGAACTCCTCCACATCGGGGAGAGGATGCGTTCCATCGCGCTGCAAAGCGCCCTCGGCGGCATGGCCGCCAGCGCGATCGGCATGCTGCTGGCCGCGTCCGGGCGGCTGACGCCGCTGGAAGGCGCCATCCTTCAGGAACTCATCGACCTGGCCGCGGTCCTCAACGCCGTCCGCGTCGCCCTGCCGCCGAAGGAACTCACGGATTTCTGACGCGCCGGGAGGGCATGTGGTAAAATGCCCGCCAATGACGCCCGAAAAACGGCCGCTGAAAAAGGTCCTGCTCCCGATCTTCCTGATCGTGGCGGTGGACATCATGGGCATGACCATCGTCCTGCCCCTGCTCCCGTTCTACGCGGAGCGCTTCGGCGCGACGCCGCAGGTCGTGGGCCTGCTCGTCACCACCTACGCGCTGTGCCAGCTCATCGCGGGGCCGCTCCTCGGCAGGCTCTCCGACCGCCACGGCCGCAAGCCTTGGCTGATCGTCAGCCAGATCGGGACCTTCATCGGCTTGCTGGTCCTGGGCGGGGCGCGGACGCTGGCCTGGCTGTTCTTCTCGCGCTTCCTGGACGGCATCACCGCCGGCAACCTCTCGCTGGCGCAGGCCTATATCTCCGACGTGACCGAACCCGAGGACCGCGCCAAATCGTTCGGCGTCATCGGCATCGCGTTCGGCCTGGGCTTTCTCATCGGGCCCGCGCTGTCGGGATTCCTGGCGCAGTACGACTATTCGTACCCGGCCTGGGCCGCGGCCGCGCTCTCTTTGACCAGCATCTTCTGCACCTGGACGCTCCTGCCCGAGGCGGCTCCCGTCGACGACGACGGGAGCGGCAAGCGCCTGAACCTGCTGGACTGGAGCGCATACGCGGAGTATTTCCGGCGCGCGGAGCTGGCGCCGCTGCTGGCGCAGTTTTTTCTGTTCTGCTTGATGTTCTCCATGTTCATCAGCGGCTTCGCCCTGTTCGCGGAACGCCGCTTCGCCTTCGGCCCGCGCGAGGTCGGCTACCTGTACGCGTACTCCGGTCTGCTCGGCGTCGTCATCCAGGGCGGCCTGCTCGGCCGCCTGGTCAAGCGCTTCGGCGAGCGCGCGCTGGCGCGCGCGGGCTTCGCCTGCGCGGCCGCGGGCCTGGCCGGCTTGGCGTTCACCTCCCCCGTGCCGGCGCTGATCCTGGTCTTTACCGCGACCTCCTTCGGCACCGGCGTCCTGCGCCCCGCGCTGACCAGCCTGGTCACTCGCGCGGTCGGCCGCAAGGAGCAGGGCGTGGTCCTGGGCCTGACGCAGACGCTGAATTCGACGGCGTCCATCCTCTCGCCGCTGATCGCCGGCTTCCTGATCGGGCGCGGCGAACTGGCGGCCTGGGCGCTGGCGGCCGCCGCGCTGTCCGCGCTGGGCTTTGCGCTGGCGGCCCCCGCCAAGCCCGCGCAATCCGCCGCCGCCTGACATGTCCGAGGAACGAGCGCCGTTGCGCGAGCGCGCCAAAAAATTCTACCTCGACCACGAGCCCGCCTGCACCGTCGCCCTGTTCGTGGCGGGCTTTCTGTTCGACACCCTCGCCGTCGGGCGGATCGATAAGCCGCACAACATCATCCACCAGGCCTCGTATCTGACGATGTGCGCGCTCCTCACCGGCTGGGAGCTGCGCGAGCTGTACGGCCGCTTCACCCCCCCCGAGCGGCTG
>CAIQSZ010000131.1 GCA_903874575.1 uncultured Elusimicrobia bacterium | reverse complement strand
CCTCCTCGTCGTCGAGGGAAAGTCGTTCCCCGACGAGCGCGGCTTCTTCATGGAGTCCTTCCGCGCCGACGACTGGGCCAAGGCCGGCCTGCCGGTCCTCGTCCAGGACAACCTCTCCCGCTCGAAGAAGGGCGTGATCCGCGGCCTGCACTACCAGAAGGACCCTCGCGCCGTCGGCAAGCTGGTGCGCTGCGCGCGCGGCCGGATCTTCGACGTGGCCGTGGACCTGCGCCGCGGCTCTGCGACCTACGGACGCTGGGCCTCCATCGAGCTGGGCGACGAGGGCAACCGCATGTTCTGGGTGCCGGCCGGCTTCGCGCACGGCTTCTGCGCGCTGAGCGACTTCGCCGACGTCAGCTATAAGGTGACCGACTACTGGAGCGCCGACGTGGACCGGGGCGTGCGCTGGAACGACCCGGCGCTGGCCATCCGCTGGCCTAAGATCGAGGCCGTCGTCTCCGCCAAGGACGCCGCCCTGCCGCCGCTGGCGCAGGCCGACCACTCCTTCGTCTGGAAAGGCTGAGCCCGGCCGCCTTCGCTCGACGTCCGCGGAAACGCAACGACCCCCGCGCTTGCGCGCGGGGGTCGAGTCTTGTCCGGACGAAGTATTACTTCGCGGCCGGAGCGGCGGCGGGAACGACGGGAGCGTCGGCCTTCTTCTCTTCGGCCTTGACCTTCTTGCTGTGCTTCTTGTGCTTCTTCTCGGCCTTCTTCTCGGCCTTCGGGGCCTCGGCGGCGGCGGGAGCGGGGGCCGGAGCGGCGGCCGGGGTCTGCGCGACGACCAAGCTGGCGAACGAGGACAACACAACGGCGATCAGAAGCTTCTTCATTTTCCTAGGTCTCCTTGCATTTTATACATCATGATGTCTTTAGAGGGTGCACCCTCTTGTTGAAAGTCTACACGATTCATACGGCCGGCGTCCAAAAAAGTTCAGACCCCCGTCACAAAGCCGTCAAGACGGCGGCGAAATCGGCGGGCACGGGCGCCTCGAACGCATAGGCCCGGCCGGCCTCCACCGACAGCGACAGGGCGTGCAGCATCAGGCGGCGCGCCCCCCCCACCGGCCGGGGAGGCGGCCCGTAGCGCGGATCGCCCAGGATGGGATGGCCGATCGAGGCCAGGTGCGCGCGTATCTGATGCTTGCGGCCGGTCTCCGGCTCCACGCGCAGCAGCGTCGCGCCGCACCACGCGCGCTCGAACGTCCAGCGCGTGCGCGACGGCCGTCCCCCGGAAGCGGGGGCGACGCGGCCGGAGCCGAACTCCTTGAGCGGCGCGTCGATGAGGCCCGCGCCGCTCAGCGCGCCCTGGACCGCCGCCAGATAGACCTTCTTGGCCGTCCGGCCCTCGAATTGGGCGCACAGGAGACGGTGGGTCGCGGCGTCCTTGGCGAAGACGACGACGCCGCCGGCCTCGCGGTCGAGGCGGTGGACGACGAACAGCTTGCGGCCCAGGCGGCGCTCCAGCTCCGCGTTGAGCGCCTCGCCGACGTCGCCGCGGCCGGGGATGGTGGGACGCCCGGCGGGCTTGTCGACCGCGACCAGGCGGTCGTCCTCGAACAGGATGCGGGACTCCGGGAGGGCTTTCACGCGCCCAGCCTGGTCACGATCTTCGAGGGAGAGGTCGCTCCCTTTATTACGCGCAGGCTCTTGGCCGGGCAGGAAAGTTCGCGCCCGAGCAGGGCCAGCACGGCGGCGTTGGCCAAGCCGCGCTCGGCGGGCGCGCGGACCCAGGCCTCGAAGGCGGACTCCGAGCGCCGCTCGAGGCGGTCCTTGCGGGCGTCGGGATGGACTTTCACGCGGATGAGCAGAATCGGCCTCCTGGGCGGCACGGTCACTTCCCCGGCGGGATGAGGGCGTAGCCGCGGCCGGAAACGCTGACCAGCCACTGGTCGGACTTCCAGCCCAGCTTCAGGCGGACGCGGCGCGCGTGGACCTCGACGGTCTTCAGCGCGCCCTCGGACGGGGGCTCCGCGCCCCACACGTCGCGGTAGATGGTGGCGCGGTCGGTGGGGTTAGGAGAGCGGCGCGCCAGATAGTACAAGAGCTCGAACTCCTTGGGGGTGAGGTGCGCGTGCTCGGCCTTGCCCAGGCGGACCAGCTTGCGCGCGTAGTCCAGCGTCATCGCGCCGACCTCGACCTTGGCCGCGGGAACGTCCTTCGACTCGCCCGCGGCGCGGCGCAGCAGCGCGCGGCAATACGCCAGCAGGCGGTCGCTCTTGACGGGCTTGGTCAGGTAGTCGTCGGCGCCCATGTCCAGGCACGCGACGTCCTGTCCGTCCTTGTCGTTGCCGGTGAGGATGAGGATGGGCACGCGCGCGGTCGCGGCGTCCTGCTTCAGGAACTGGCAGACCTCCAGCCCCTTCATGCCGGGCATGACCAGGTCCAGCAGGACCAGGTCCGGGGGATCGTCCTGCGCGGCCAGGATGCCGGCCTTGCCGGAGGGCGACTGACGGACCTCGTAGCCCTCAAGCGCCAGGACGTCGGCGACCGCCTTGCGAAACGACGCGTCGTCTTCGATCAGCAGGACCTTGGTCGCCATGACGTTGATTTTTATATAAACGAAGCATGACGTCAAACCTGCTGGTCGGGCTGGCCGCGCTGGCGCTGGGCGCGGCGCTG
>CAIQSZ010000130.1 GCA_903874575.1 uncultured Elusimicrobia bacterium | reverse complement strand
TCCCTCGACGAGTTCGTGCGCCGTTTGCGGGCCGGAAACGACGCGGCGAAAGTGGATGAGGTGGAGGAAGCACCGCGCGCGCCGCAGGGCGGACGCGGATTCGAGATCAGGCGCTAGGGAGACCATGGAACCGTCCACAGACACCATAAGCCAGTACTTCAAAGGCATCCAGAAGCTCGCGCAGGTCACGCGCGAGGAGATGCACGAGCTCTGGAAGAAGGCCAAGAAGGGCGACGGCCCCTCCAAACAGCGCATCATGGAGGCGAACCTGCGCCTGGTGGTGCCCATCGCCAAGAAGTACCACCGCCAGGGGATCGATTTCATGGACCTCGTGGAAGAAGGCAACCTCGGCCTGATGCACTCCATCGACAAGTTCGAGCCGAAGAAGGGCTACCGCTTCTCCACCTATTCATCCTACTGGATCGAGCAGTCGATCCGCCGCGCGGTCGAGGAGCAGTCCAAGACCATCCGCATCCCGCCGCACGCGTGGGAGGCGTTGAGGAAGTGGCTGAAGATGTGGGAAAAGATGCACTCCAAGCTGGGCCGCGACCCGTCGCT
Organism: uncultured Elusimicrobia bacterium; assembly: GCA_903874575.1. Lineage (GTDB taxonomy): Bacteria > Elusimicrobiota > Elusimicrobia > UBA1565 > UBA9628 > GWA2-66-18. Next base: position 1,517 of record CAIQSZ010000130.1, on the reverse strand, counting down.
GGCCGAGATGGCGCGCGCGATGCATTGGACCGCGCGCCAGGTGCGCGGAGTGCTGGACGCGGCCGAAGCCGCCAAGGGCATGGGCTCCTTCGACGCGCCCATCGACTCCGAGGACGACAACATCACGGTCGAGGACATGATCGCGGAAACCTCCGCGCAGTCGCCCGAGAACGTGATCGGCGTGCTCAAGCTGCACGACGAACTGCACCAGGCCCTGCGCGAAATAGGCGACCGCGAGCGCATGATCCTGGAGTTCCGCCACGGGCTCACCGGCCAGACGCCGATGACGCTCGAGGAAGTGGGCCGCCGCCTGCGCCTGTCGCGCGAGCGCATCCGGCAGATCGAGGAGCGCGCGCTCCTGCGCCTGCGCCGCGTGGCCAACCGCATGGGCCTCATCGACCTGGAAGAGGGCGGCCGCCGCGGGCACACCAACCTCCAGCCCGGCTTCAGCGCGCCCAAGCTCAAGACGGACATCCTGGGCCAGACCATCCCGGCCGGCCGCAAGACCGCGCCCACCAAAAGCGGCAAGAAGGGGAAATGATCGACTTCAAGGCTCACATCCACGACGTGCCCGACTTCCCCAAGAAGGGGATCGTCTTCAAGGACATCACGCCGCTCCTGGCCGACGCCAAGACCTTCGCGGCGGCCGTCGACCGCCTGGCCGAGCCGTTCGTCGGCAAGGGCGTGCAGATCGTCGCGGGCATCGAGTCGCGCGGCTTCCTGCTGGCCACGCCCGTGGCCTACCGCCTCGGCGCCGGCGTGGTGCCGATCCGCAAGAAAGGGAAACTGCCCCGCGCGGTGAAGTCCGCCAGCTACGCGCTCGAGTACGGCACGGACTCCATCGAAGCGCACGCGGACGCCTTCTCCAAAGGCGCGAAGGTTCTCCTGATCGACGACGTGCTGGCCACCGGCGGCACGGCCGCCGCGGCGGTCCAATTGATCGAAGCCATCGGCGGCGCGCTGGTCGGCGCGGCGTTCCTGATCGAGCTGAGCTTCCTGGACGGCCGCAAGAAGCTTTCCGGCCGCGACGTCCGCTCGCTCGTCTCTTACTGAAAGCTTGTTTGCGCTTCCGTTGCTTTTAATCTGCGCGCGCCCCTGCGCCGCGGAGCTTCCCGCACGTCAAACGCTCGTCATTTCACGCATCTCCCACCCCATTAAAATCGACGGCGTTCTCGATCCCGAGAAATGGAAGGACGCCGCGCGCGTTGATCGTTTTTGGCAATGGGCTCCCAAGGAAGGCGCGCCCGCCACGGAAAAAACGATCGCCTACCTCGCCTACGACGACAAATACCTCTATGTCGGCTTCGACGCCTACGATTCGACGCCGTCGCTGGTCCGCGCCACGATCGCCAAGCGCGAGGACGTCGGTGAGGACGATCTGGTCTGGATCAGCCTGGACACCTTCAACGACCAGCGCCGCGCCTACGAATTCGTCGTCAATCCGTACGGGGTCCAGGAGGACGTGTTCATGACGCCCGACACGTGGGACCCCACTTTCGACACGGTCTGGGACTCTG
>CAIQSZ010000129.1 GCA_903874575.1 uncultured Elusimicrobia bacterium | reverse complement strand
CCGGCTATCTGGCAGGACTCCGTTGGAGTGGGCTCTCTCCGGAACAGATTCAGGTCGCGCAGTGGCTGGCGTTGACCAGCCGCCCATCCGCGCGCTACGCCGTCGAAGACGACCAAGGACACGCCGGCCTCGCTTTGCGGGCGGGGGAGTACGACCACCCATCCGCCCCGATCCGGCGCTTCGCGGACATGTACAACCTCGCCCTGCTCGAGGCCGAACTGAGGGGGGAGGACCCAAGAAACATCCACGCGACGATGCTGGCGGACCTGCGGTCGCTGGGCTTCGAGAGCCTGGAAGACTACATGTCGCACCTCAACGGCCGAGAGCAGGCGGCGCGCCGGATGGGCCGCGAAATCGACGAATTCGTGTCGCTCAACGAGCTTGGAAGTCCCGAAAACGCCGGCCGAACCTTCCACGGCTATGTGCGCCTGACGTACCAGGGCCGCAATCCCAGCACGACCATCCAACTGGAGGGCACCGCCGCGACGGTCGTTCTCAACGGACAGGAAGCCGAAGGCTACCGCCTGCTGGAGCGGGTCGAAGTGACGGTCCGCGGCGTCGACCTCGCCGCCCGCCGTCTGCACGCGGACATACGCCGCCGACGGCCACGCAGGTAAAGAAGTTATCCCCGGACTTATTCACGCTCTATTGACGTATGCTCACCGTATGCAACGGATAATTTTTTCATATGTCATTGCATATGTCGCTATTTGACCAATCTTACCGCTCATACCGGACATATGCACAGGCTATAGACTGATATCCCGTCATATGCGACAATAAAGACGATGAGCGCCTCCCACCACCGCGTCCGGCTCAAACTGCCCAACGGCGCCGAGTTCGAGGTCGAGGGCGACGCGGACTTCGTGCGCCAGGAGCGCGCCGAGTTTCTGCTGATACAGGCGACGGCCGGCGTCGGATCGACAGTAACGGCCCAAGACGGCAGCCGCGAGCCCCGCGTGGACTGGAACGCCGTCGTGGAGGCCAAGAACGGAGGCCTGGTCCTGCGAGGCAAGATCCCGGGCGCGGATAAGTCCGGGCGGGACGCCTCCTTAGTACTCCTGATGGCTTCCGAACGCCTCCTCAGCCAGCCCAAACCCACGGCGGCCATGCTAGGGAAATGGCTGCGCATTTCGGGCTATCCGATAGGACGCATGGACCGCACGCTCCAAGACGCCGTCTCCCAGGGCGAGCTCCTATCCTCCGGGTCCAGGCGCTCGCGCCGCTACGAGCTCACGGCTTCAGGGAAGATTCGCGCCCTTTTGCTGGCCGAGCAGATGACCGCCGCGGTCCTGGGCCGCCGGCCTTAAAGAAAGGGGGAAAGCGCGCCCTCCAAAAGCCGCATATTTTCGCGGCCTCCCCCCAAATAACTTACTAACGATAATATATATTATGTTACATATTAGGAGCGCGCATTACCGTGGATCACGCCTCCAATCTATTTCAACTTAAATCGATTTATAGATATAAAACATGACCAATTAAGTAGAACCTCCAGCTCTTCTTAGATTTTCAGAGTTGGCAGACCAAGCCCCTCCTGAGGCATTTAAAATGTCGGAAAAAATACAGCCCTCTTGGATCGGGAACCACCGAAAAACAGCCAGAAATTGGGCCTGCCGGAATCAATCCTAAGCGGCCGAAAAAACCACGAAAGGATCATCGGCTCGATTTCCCCTACGACCCCAAAACATCGGCAACCGGACCGGAAACCAGGAAAATCACCGGAAATTTGGGTCGAAGTATTCAGAGACTCAAAAAACCACCAGGAAAATTCGAGGGCACGAGCCCAATATCCGTGAGATCGAGCGGCGGATTGCGGAAATCGGGGTAGATTTTCAGAACGCTCAAAAAAACCGCCTCAGGGAAAAGCTTCGGGGGCAAAAAACCAGACAAGATTCCGTGGAGCCGGACTGAAAATCCGCGGGGAGCGAAAAAACCATCGAAGACGGGCGAGGCGGGAAGGAAGCCAAAAACACCTGGCAAGGGAGATGACGGGCGGGCGGGAAAAACCATCGAACGGAAGGGGGACGTCCGCGCGGAGTCGACCGGCCGAAAAAAGACGAAAGGACGGGACTCAAAAACGCGAGCTTTGACCGCGAGGCGGTCTATTTTCGGCTTAGGAGGGAACGGAAGGCGGAGGCGGCAGGAAAAGACCGATGCCGATCGCCGCGTACCCCCCCAGAATCAGGAAGGGGGCGAGGCTGGCGGCCCAGTTGCGGCCCAGCGCGTCGGCGCGGGTCAACACGAGGAAGCCCAGGAGGATGCAACTCCCCCCCGCTTTAATGAGGAGCTTGCCCCCAGGGGCGAGCGCCTCGGAGGGCGGCGGCGCCGGGATTTCCTTTTTATGCGTTTTTTTGGGCTTGGCCATGGCGCGATCTTCAGAGTTCCAAGGCGTCGAGATCCTTCAAGGTCTCCCGCCGCCGCACCAGGCGGGCTTTCCCCCCGTCCACCAGAACCTCGGCGGCGCGAGGACGGGAGTTGTACTGGCTGCTCATGGCGAAGCCGTAGGCGCCCGCCTTGCGCACGGCAAGAAGGTCCCCCCTCTCCAAGGGCGGCAGAAGCCGTCCCCGCGCGAGAAAGTCGCCCGACTCGCACACCGGACCGACGACGTCCACCCTCGCCGAGCGGCCGCGGCGCGGCTTCACGGCCTCCACGGGGTGCCACGCGTCGTACAGCGCGGGACGCGCCAGATCCGTCATGGCCGCGTCGACGATGATGAAGCGTCTCTTCGTGGTCTTTTTACGGTAAAGGACGCGGGTGAGCAGGACGCCCGCGTCGGCGACGAGATAACGCCCCGGTTCCAGGAGAAGGCGCGCGTCGGGCCAGGGCGCGAAGGTCTCCTCCAGCATGCGCGCCAAGGCGCGCAGCGGCAAAGGCGCCTCGTCCTTGTAGGTGATGCCGATGCCGCCCCCCACGTCGATGTGGGAGAGACGGATTCCCATGGCCTCCAAGCGCTTGATGGTCCGCGCGACGAAGGCCGCGGCCAGACGGTAGGGCGCCACCTCGACGATCTGCGAGCCGATGTGGCACTGCACCCCGACGACGCGCAGGCGCTTGTCCCGGGCGGCGCGGCGGTACAGCGCCAGGGCTTCCTCGATCTCCACGCCGAACTTGTTCTCCGCGCGCCCGGTGGTGATGTGCGGGTGCGTGCGCGGG
>CAIQSZ010000128.1 GCA_903874575.1 uncultured Elusimicrobia bacterium | reverse complement strand
TTGGCCGCGGACGGGACGGTCTACTTCGGGACGTCGGGGCACTTCAACTACTACAACACCTACTGGGCTCTGGGGCAGAAGCCTCCGGCCGTGGCCTACGGGCTCTACGCGTACAACCCCGACGGGACGCTGAAATGGAAGTACTCGGACGGGACGGACGGCCCCGTCCGGGGTTCGCCCGCCGTCGGCCCCGACGGCACCATCTACGTCGTCGTCGAGCGTCTCGGGACATCGGAAGCCGCGACGGAAGAGGAACTCCACGCCGTCACTTCGTCCGGAGTCCGGTCGTGGAAGGTCCGCATCAGCACGAGCTACTCCGAGATCGGAGCCCTCTCTCCCGCCGTCGCCGCCGACGGGACCGTCTACGTCGCCGGCCGCGATTTCACGGCCTTCAACCCGAACGGGACCGTCCGATGGCGCGGCTACGCCAGCCAAAGCACGACGAGCGTCTATTTCGGCGCGCCGGCGATCGCCTCGGACGGGACCGTCTACACCGTCCATTGGAGCACCTTCGGCGCGGGCGGCCAGGCGCTGCGCGCCTACAACCCCGACGGCTCCGTCAAATGGACAAGCCCCAATCTGGGGACCTACCCCATCACCGGCTCGCCCTCCATCGCGGCCGACGGCACGGTCTACCTCGGCATCCACGACGACCTGAGCTTGAGCGGGGCCGCCAACGCCGCCCTCATCGCCTTTCCCTCCACCGGGACCATCCGCTGGGCCTTTCCGGCCGGCGACTTCGACATTCGCATGGCCCCTTCCATCGACGCCGACGGGACGATCTACTTCGGCACGAAAGGAAACAACGGCTACGTCTACGCCGTCAATCCGGACGGCACGCAGAAATGGCGCCACGCCACCGCCGACCCGGTCGGCTGCCCCGGCTGCGGCACGGACGTCTACGACACGCCGGTCATCGGCGCGGACGGGACGATCTATGTAGCCAACGAGCTGAACGTCCTCTTCGCCTTCGACCAGGCCGGGACGATCCAGTGGGTGGACGCGAATCTGCCCGGAGGGGCGGCGGGCGCGTCCTCGGCCGCCCTCGCCGCGGACGGCACGCTTTACATGGGCAAGATCTACGGGGCCTTCATCGCCGTCAAGACGGACAGCCTCGGCCTATCCGCGACGGCGGCCTGGCCGCGCTACCACCGCGACAACGCCGGCACCGGCCGCGCGCCCTGAAATAACCCCGGCGGGAAAGCGCGCTTCAGCGGTTTTCGCTTTTGGATTCGGGGGGCGTCGTCTTGCGCGGCAAGGCGCCGCTGCGGTGCGCCAGGGCGATCATCTCTTCCAGCGGGGATCTTTAAGCTTTTTGGGCGCCCCAATGCTGGGTCTCTTGGTGAGTTTTGAGATCGTTTCATCGACTGCATCGATAAAATGTTCTGCGACGTACGGCACGTTCTGATCAATCAGGTAAAGAAACTGATCGAGAATGTCTTGTCGGGCTGCGGGCCGAATAGCGGACTTCATCTGGCCGGATATTTGCGATGTTTTTTCAGTAAGTGAGTCGCTTCCGTTTTAATGTCTTTCCAGAACTCGCGTGTGAGCTCTGCGTCCTTGCCCGAGCTGAGGCCTTCCAGCAAAAGCGCTTGAAGTTTGGCATCCGCTTCTTCCTCCTGCGCTTTGCGAAGGAGAGTTCGGAAGTATTCGCTCACGTTCCCGAAGCCTTTGCTCTTCATTTGTTTCTGCATGAAGCCCCTCAAGGGTTCGGGGATGGAAATAGTCATCGTGGCCATAGTCGGTTCCTCCTGAGGGGAAGTATAACAGGACTATTATCTATTAACAATAGATAATAACTATATCTCAGCGCGGAGTCGTGCACCGTCAACGAGTTCGCCGATGGCCGAAAGGAGCTTCTTTTTTTCCAAAAAGCCCTCAGCCACCGGCAACTACTGGCAACAGCGGCTAAGGGCTTCTCGTCGGGGGACGTCTAAACTGGAGGTGCGAGCGGGATTCGAACCCGCGAATAATGGTTTTGCAGACCATCCCCTTAGACCACTTGGGTATCGCACCGAAATTGTAATTGTCAGGGTGGATTCTACTAATTTTTTCGGACTGTCCAAGGCCGCGCTAAAGGAGGTCGGGTAACAGATTAGGCCCAACCCCCAAGGGCGCGAAAGCAGGCAGGCGACTATTTATCGATCGCGCTGAGCGCGGAGTGAACCTGCCGCTGACTCGTGCCCACCTCTCTGGCGACGCGGTCGATCAGTTCCTTTCTGCCCAATCCCCGGCCGGCGAGGCGCCCGGCCTTATCCATGTCTTCCCATTTGCTCATGGACTTCCTGATGCGGTTTCGAACGAGCGCCGTATCCTCTGGCGTCTCCACGATTCTTACTTGGACTTCTTGGGGACCGCGGTCGGCGCCGGAGCGCTCTCCGATTGCGCGGGGGCGGCAACCTCCATAGGGCACATGCGGCGCGCCCAGCGGCGATGCTGGGAGTGGCCGATCCCGTAACCGATCGCTCCGCCGATCAGGAGCAACGCGAGTCCCTTGATCGCTCTGCAGGCGCAGCAGCCGCAGCGAAGTCCGCAGCCGCCCTTTGCGCATGATCCTGCCTCTTTCATCTCGTCCTTCTTTTCTTCCATGGAGTTCTCTCCTCGGTCTAGCTGTCTGGATCATACAAGTTCTGTCCGCCGGTCCCGGCCTTCTTCCGAGTAACAGTTTTTCGACGGCCGATACGGCGCGATGGAGCGCTCGCAGCCTGAGCCGAACGGGGGCGTTATCGGGCGGGCTGGGGGAACTTGCGCAGGCGCGAGGTGTCGTAGCCCCACTCCTTCACCAGGGCCGCCAGACGGCCGTACTCCGCGTCCGAGATGGCGGGCGCGCGCGCCATGATCCACACATAGTCGCGCTTGCTGCGCGCGATGATGGTCACCGAGTACGCATCGTCGAGATAGGAAATTAGGTACTCCGCCTTGAACGGCCACAGGAAGCGCATGCCCCAGGTCGAGTTATCCGTGCGGTCGACGACGAAGCCTAGGGGGGTGTAGCGCTTTTTCTTGCCGTCGAAGGCGCCTTCGCGAAAGGTGTAGGTGGTCGCGATCGTCCCGTCGGGATTCAGCGCGTAGGATTCGACCGCGTCGTACGCGTTCTTCTCGATCGAGGCCGGGATCGCGGCGATCACGCGCCACGGACCCATGAAGCGCGCGAGGTCCACCTTGCGCGCCAGGGGAAGCGGCGCGTGGACGGGCGCCGCGGCGCAGGAGCAAAGCGTCAGCGCTAAAAGACATGCGAGTCCGGCTCCGGACATGTACATCATAGCCGCCGCTTGACCGCGCGGATGCCCGAGCCCAGCAACGGGATCTTCTCAAAGAGGTTCGCGCCCGAGTCCCAGTAGTCCTGATGGTAGACGACGCGCCCTTCCTTGTCGAAGCGCAGGTGCGTCATGCCGATGGATTCCTGGGTCGCGCCTTGGTGGAACTTCTTGAAACGGATGCCCATGCGCCAGCGCACGTAGACGCCGGACGAAGAGGTCAGGACCTCGTCGATCTCAACCTTGCAGGATTCGACGTTGCGGGCGGTCTCGACGAGGTAATGCTCGAGAGGGTCCACGCCCCTGATGGACTTGAGCGTGTCGTTGAAACGGACGTCGGGCGCGTAGACGGAGCGGATGTCCTTCTTGATCCGGTCCTCGCGCAGGTCGCCGAAGAAGGCGCGGAACTTCTCGACCGCCGCTTTTTCGCCGGCCGAGCCTGAGGCCGGGGCGCCGACCTCCGACGCCTCGGTCGCCTTGAGCGATTCGGCGTGCCACGCCATGGGATCGACGTGGGCGGGTCGGTTCGCGCAGGCCGACAGCAAAACCGCGAACAGCGGGGATGCGCGTTTCATGCGGCCTCCGGGACGGGGAGACGACGGTTGTTGGGACGCGTCAGCACGAGTTGAAGGTCCCCCAGGGTGCGGGTCGAGAAGCCGGCTTCGCAGTAGGAGAAATAGTAGTCCCAGGTGCGCAGGAAGACGTCGTCGAAGCCCAGGGCCTTCACCTTGTTCTTGTTGGCGAAAAGCGCCTCGCGCCACAGGCGCAAGGTCGGCGCGTAATGCGCGCCGATGTTCTCGACACTTTCGACCATCAGGCTCGTGTTCCGGGTCAGGGCCGAGCACATCGCCGTCAGCGAGGGGAGGAGCGCTCCGGGGAAGATGTGCTTCTGGATCCAGTCGCAGCCGCCGCGGTAGGCGTCGTAGCGCTGGTCGGGGATGGTGATGCCCTGGATCACGGCGACGCCGTGGGGCTTGAGCAGGCGGTCGCATGTGGCGAAGAAGGTGCCCAGGAACTCGTGGCCGACCGCTTCGATCATCTCGATGGACACGATGCTGTCGTAGGAGCCTTCGGCCTTGCGGTAGTCGCGCAGGACGACCTCGACACGGTCGGAGAAGCCCTCGCGCTCGAGGCGCGCCTTCACGAACTCGAATTGGCGCCGGGAGATCGTCATCGTGGTGACCTTGGCGCCGCGCTTGGCGGCTTCGATCGCGCAGGTGCCCCAGCCGGAGCCGATCTCGAGGACGTGATCGCCTGCGCGCACGCCGGCCTTGTCGAGGATCATATGGACCTTGCGGCGCTGCGCGGACTCCAAAGTGTCGCCGGCTTCGAACTTGGCGCAGGAGTACATCAAGGTCGGGTCGAGGAAGAGCTTGAAGAATTCGTTGCCGAGGTCGTAGTGCGCGTAGATGTTGCGCCGGCTGCCCGACTCGGTGTTGCGGTTCATGAGGTGGCGCAGGCGGTTGCGGACCTTGCCCCAGGCGGCCCAGCGGCCTTTCTCGACGGCCATGGCTTCGCCGTTCTCGATGAAAAGGCGAATCAAAGCGGTGAGGTCGTCGGTCTCGAAGTCGCCGTGTTGATAGGCTTCGCCGAAGCCGATGTCGCCCCAGAGCAGGACGCGGCGGAAGAAGGCCGCGCGCTTGACGCGCAGGCCGGCGCGGACGGGCGACGCGGCGTCGCCGAAGACGCGGGTCGAGCCGTCGGGCATGGTCAGCGTGAGGCGTCCGTGCTTTACGCGGTCGAGCGAGGCCATGACGGCGGCGGCCCCGGTCTTTTCAAGGAGTCCGGTTTCTTCGGGAAAGTCGGCGGCGATTCCCATCATCAAGCCTCCATGGAATTGAGTTTGAAATCTCGGGCGACGGTGAGAGCGGATTGCACGGCGTCCTCGTGAAAACCGTAGCCGTGATACGAGCCGGCGAACCAGGTGTCGCGCGCGCCGCTCAGGGACGGCAGTTCGGCCTGGGAGACGATCGCGGCGAATCCGTACGCCGGGTGCTTGTAGTTCAGGTCGCGCAGGATCGTGCCCGGGCGCGGCTCGCGGCGCGGGTTGAGCGTGACCAGGTAGCGGCGGGAGGACTGGAGTCCTTGGAGACGGTTCATGTCGTAGGTGACCGACACGCCCGAGGTCCCATCCTCCCCCGTCTCGCGCTTGTAGTTCCACGCGGCCCACGCGCGGCGGTTGGGGGGCAGGAACGACTCGTCGGTGTGAAGCACGGTGCGGTTGGCGAGGTAATGCCAGGCGCCGAGCACGCGTTTCTCGGCGTCGCTGGGATCGGCGAGGAGCGCCAAGGCCTCGTCGGCGTGACAGGCGACGACCCCACGGTCGAAGCTCTCGGGCTTGCGCCCGTGGGCGCGGACCTCGACGCCTCCGCCGGGAAGACGGCGCAGGGATTCGACGCCGGCGCCCCGCTCCACGCGCCCGGGGAAGCGCGCGAGGAAGGCTTGGACGTAGGAGTGGCTGCCGCCGGCGACGGTCTGCCAGCGCGGCCGGTCGACGAGCGACAGCAGGCCGTGGTTTTTGAAGAATCGAGCGAATGTCCGCGCCGGAAAATTCATCATCTCGGCCAGGCCCGTGGACCAGATCGCGCCGCCCATGGGGGCCGCGTAGTGGTCGATGAACGCGCGGGAGAAGCCGCGCGCGCGCAGGTAATCGCCGAGGGTCACGGCATCGATCGTGCCGGCTTCCAGGTCGGCCGCGGCGGCGCGGCAGAAGCGCCGGATCTCCTTCAGGAAGGACCAGAACGAAGGCGACAGAAGATTGCCGCGCTGGGCGAACAGGCCCGACAAGGTCGTGCCCGCGTACTGGAGGCCGGAGCCCGCGTCGTGGTAGCCGAAGGACATCTCGCTCCAGCGCCAGCTCACGCCGAGCTCGGCCAGGAACTTGTGCAGGCCCGGATAAGTCTTTTCATTCATCACGATGAAGCCGGTGTCGACCGGGGTTCCCGCGTCGGGGCCGTCCGAAACGACGACGGTGTGCGTGTGCCCGCCGACGCGCGCGTCCTTCTCGAACAACGCGACCGACCAGCCGAGATCGGGAAGAGCACACGTCTGAA
>CAIQSZ010000127.1 GCA_903874575.1 uncultured Elusimicrobia bacterium | reverse complement strand
CCAGTGCCACAGCCGCTCGTAGCGCTTGAAGAGATAGACGCGGCTCATCGCTTCCTCCAAGATTCGAAACGGGCGAGGATGCGGTTTACGCGCCCGCGGCGCGCCAGCAGGCGCAGAAATCCGTGCCCCATAATCCCGAAGACGGACAGCAGGGCGGCCCCCCAGCCGAGGAAGTCCAAGACGGGGCTGCGGTCGTAACCCGCGATGTAGACGCCGCCCACTCCGGCCAAGCGGCTGGAGCGCGAATGGCAGTCGGCGCAGGCCAGCCCGCGCCCGCCCTGGGCGACCATGTGAGTCACCGGCCAGTACATGTCCGTCTTGGCGAACGCGACCTTCCCGCTGAACGGCACGCCGGCATACTTCATGCCCTGCGCCGCCGCGACGTTCCAATCGTAGTCCGCCCAGAACGCGCCCGAGCCCTTCTTGCCGGACAGGTGCGGCTGGATCAGGACGTGGTTCACGGGGTCGTACGGCTGATTGCCGTGGTGCACCTTGAACGGCCAGATTTTCGACTTGGAGTCGTCGGGGCCGCCAAGCGGCGGATTCATCACGAGCGTGCGCGCGGCGTCGAACGCGTCGCCCAGCAGGTAGCGCCCGGACGTCCCGTTCCACCAGGCATAACTCGGAACGACGTTCTTGCGCCACTGGAAACTGCCCTTGATGCCGAGATACGAGATGTTGCCGTCGTCGTCGTATTCGGTGACGGGCCGCCCGTCTTCCTTATGACGCCCGGCCGTCGACCAATCCCAGGACACTTTGGTCGCGTTCTCGCGCGCGAAGGCCGGGATGTGGCAGGTCTGGCAGGCGATGCGTCGGGAATGCCAGTTGCGCCTCAGGGACTGCCACGGCGAATGTTTCTCGGCGCCGGCTTCGAAGCGGGATCCGCCGACCCGCTCGCGCTCGGAACGGAACGTGAAATCCCTTCCGTGCGGCGCGTCGCCGTGGCACTGGGCGCAGGTCACGAAGTTCTCGGCGTCCACCGAAACGCTGGACAGGCGGCCTTTGAACTTATGGCCCGCCTCCTCGCCCCGGTGGCAGGTCGCGCAGGTGAAGCCCGCGCCGTCCTTGGCGAGATGGACGTCCAGCGTCTTGGCGGCCTCCAGCAGGGACGCGTCCAGGTCGCCGTGCTTGACGCCCTCGCCGCCGCCGCCCTGGAAGTGGCAGGAGCCGCAGGTCCGAACGCTCGTGGGCCCCACGCCCCGGGCCAGCTTTCCCCAATCGACGGGCGCGTCCGCGCCGCTTTCGCCGGCGGGCTTCTTGACGTAGTCCCCGGTCCCGTCGTGGCAGGCGAGGCAGTCCACGTTCTCATGCTTCTTGAAGTCGTAGCTCTTGTCGGTCCAGCCGAAGCCGATGTGGCACTTCGTGCACGACGCCTCGTTCGATTGGATGCCGATGCAGAAATTATTGAGCAGGTTCGCCTTGCCGATGCGGCGCGCGCCGTCGTGCCCCGGAACGGTCACCGTCGACCCCAGCCAGGTCCAGTGAGAGGTTTCTTGGATCTGCGCGGCGGCCTGGTTGTGGCAAACGAGGCACGCGCGCGTCACTTCGCTTCCGTTCTTGAACTTGGCCTTGAGTTCCGCAAACCGCGAGTGGTCCGCGGTGGTCGCGCCCGCCGCGCAAGCGAAAAACGCGACGGCGAGGAGGGCGGCCGCGAACATGGCCGCCCTCCCGCCGATGCGCCGCGACGGCTTCAGCAACCCGCCGCTCTCAGGAACGATACGCTCAGCTTCTTGCCGTCGACGTCCTTGTACGAGCACTTGATCTCGTCGTCGGTGCGGATCTTCTTGACCTTGAACTTCTTCAACGTCAGCTCGTCGGTGACCAGGATCTCGATCTTCTTGCCCTTGACCAGCAAGGTCGCGACCGACGATTTCCCGTCGGCCGCGGTGTCGATCTTGATCAGATAACCGACGACCTTGACGACCTCCGCCGGAGCCACGGACTTGTCCGCCGCCCGCGCGGACGACGCCGCCCCGCACAGTCCGACCAAGCCGGCCAGAAGCAGCGTCTTCATCTTCGGCATAAAGATTTCTCCCGCGGCCTAGAACCGCACTTCGAACGAGGTGTAGATGTCGTACGCGCTCTTGATCGGCGCCATCATCTGCGCTTGCGCGGGAACCGCCTGCAGGTCCTTGATGCTCATCGGACCGCCCACCCAGGAGTTCGAGCCGGTGTAAGTGAAGTCGTAATACTGCCAGCCCAGGCGCAGGAACACGCGTCCGTCGCGGGCGATCGGCGCCCGGCCCAGGTCCTGGATCGCGTACAGCTCGTACACCTCGCCGCGCGTGCCCAGCTTGCTGGTCCAGATGTCGTCTCCGGCCGGCACGAACGTGATCCAATTTTTGGAGCCGTGGTTGAACTCCGCGCCGATCTTCGTCTTCGTCTTGTGGATGTCGTAGCGGCCGCCCACGTAGTACGCGCTGCCGTTGCGGTTTTGGCAATCGGCGCCGCCGCACAGCATCCCCGGCGTCGCCCCGAAGCCGGCGCTG
>CAIQSZ010000126.1 GCA_903874575.1 uncultured Elusimicrobia bacterium | reverse complement strand
CTCCTGACGCTGAGCAACGAAAGCGGCGCCCCCCGCGCGCTGTCCGTCTTCGCCTACAACGAATGGGCGCTGTGCCCGCCCCAGGAAGGCCGGCACCTGCGCGTCGTCACCGAGCGCGACGCGCGGACCGGCGCGGTGCTGGCCGCCAACGCCTGGAACGACGACTTCGCGGGACGGCGGGCCTTCCTCCATTCGAGCGAGGAGGCGGCTTCGGCCACGGGCGACCGGGGCTCCTTCCTGGGACGCAACGGTTCGCTCGCTCGGCCGGCGGCGCTCTCCCGGGAGACGCTCTCGGGACGCTTCGGAGCCGGGCTCGACCCGTGCGCGGCGTTGCAGGTTCCCGTCGAGCTCGCGCCCGGGCAAACGCACACCCTCGTCTTTCTGCTGGGCCAGGGCAAGGACGAGGCTCACGCCCGGGAATTGATCCTCCGCCACGGGAGCGTGCCGGCGGCGCGCGCGGCGCTGGAACGCGTGAGCCGGAACTGGGAGAGGACCCTCGGGACGGTCCAGGTCCGCACGCCCGACGACTCGTTCGATCTCATGATGAACCGCTGGCTGCTCTATCAAAACCTCGGCTGCCGTCTCTGGGCGCGGACCGGCTACTACCAGCCCGGCGGCGCCTTCGGATTTCGCGACCAGCTTCAGGACGTGATGGCCCTGGCGCTGACCCGGCCGGAGTTGGCGCGGGAGCATCTTTTGCGCGCGGCCGCGCGGCAGTTCCCGGAGGGAGACGTCCAGCACTGGTGGCATCCGCCCAGCGGCCGGGGCACGCGGACCCGCTGTTCCGACGATCTCCTCTGGCTGCCTTACGTCGTCGCGCACTACGTGCGGACGACCGGCGACTCCGGAGTCCTGGACGAAAGCGTCCCGTTCATAGAAGCCCCCTTGCTCGCCGCGGGCGAACAGGAGCGGTACGGCCAGCCGAGCGTCTCCTCCGAGAAGGCCTCGCTGTTCGAGCACTGCGCGCGCGCCCTCGACCGCGGACTCACCTCGGGCGCGCACGGACTGCCCCTGCTGGGAAGCGGGGATTGGAACGACGGGCTGAACCGAGCGGGCCGCGAAGGCCGGGGCGAAAGCGTCTGGCTGGGGTTCTTCCTCCACGCTGTGCTGGGAGACTTCTCGTTCCTGTGCGCGGCGCGCGGTGAGTCCGCCCGAGCCGAGCGCTGCCGCGCCGAGGCGCGCCGCCTCGCGGCCGTGCTCGAACAGTCCTGGGACGGAGAATGGTACCGGCGCGCCTACGACGACGACGGCGTCCCGCTCGGCTCGGCGCAAAGCCTGGAATGCAAGATCGACTCCGTCGCGCAGGCCTGGGCCGTGCTTTCGGGCGCGGCCCCGCCGCGCCTGGCCGATCGCGCGATGGACGCGGTCCGGGCGCACCTCATCCGCCGCGGAGCCGGGCTCATTCTCCTATTGACGCCGCCCTTCGACCGCTCGCCGCAAGACCCCGGCTACATCAAGGGCTATCCGCCCGGCGCGCGCGAGAACGGCGGGCAGTACACGCACGCGGCCGTCTGGATCGTCATGGCCCTGGCGCGGCAGGGAAGCGGCGACGAGGCCGCCGAGTTGTTCCACATGCTCAATCCCATCAACGACACGCGCGACGCCGCGAACGTCGAGCGCTACAAGGGAGAGCCCTACGCGCTCGCCGGCGACGTCCTGGCCCACCCCGATCAGTCCGGCCGGGCGGGCTGGACGTGGTACACCGGCGCCGCCGGCTGGATGTACCGCGCCGGCCTTGAAAGCATCCTCGGCCTGCGCCGCCGCGGATCGACCTTCGAAATAGACCCCTGCATCCCCTCTTCCTGGGCCGGATACGAAATCTCCTGGCTGGTCGGCCGGACGCGCTACGAAATCTCGGTGTCGAACCCGGAACACCGCTGCCGAGGAATCGTCGACGCGCGGCTCGACGGCGCGCCGGTCGATCCGCGCGCCGTCGCGCTGATCGAGGACGGAGGGACCCACGCGCTGACGCTGATCATGGGCGTCACGCCTCCCCCTCGTCGGGAATCCGCGTGAAGGCGATCCTCAGGGGCGCCAGACCCGCCGACTCGTGGAGCGCCCCGTAATGCACGACGTCCTTCCCGTATTTCCCGTTGAGCTGATCGAGCGTTTTCACCAGGCTGTTCCGGCGCCGGTCCTCGAACAGCGAGGGCTCGTGAAACGCCTCCGGGACCAGTCCCGTCAGAGCCACCCCCACCGCATAGATCGCGCCCGCGGGCAGCCCTTTCCAAAGGGCCCCGACGGCCTGTAGAAACGCCAGGGTATCCTGCGTCTCCATCAATCCGCAGCGGGCCTTCCATGAGTCCTGTCCCATGAACCTGACGAAAATTTGGATTCCGGACGCGTAGAAGCCCTCTTGGCGCAGTCTGAAGGCGGCCTTGGCGGCGAGTTTATTGAGAACCCGCAGCGCCCCCGGCTCGTGGCGGAGATCCGGCGGCAGGACGTGCGAATGGCTGACGGATTTCTGCTCGGCCGCCCTCTCCGGCGGGTCCTCGCCGCGCAGCAGACGCCACATCTCCTCGCCGCAGACGCTGCCCCAGGCCCGGCTCATCGCCTCCGGGGTCAGAGAGCAGAGCGTCTCTAAGTCGAGGATGCCCTTTTGATTAAGCCGCGCCTCCATCCGCGCCCCGATGCCCGGAAGGTCCCGAAGCCGCAGTTGATGGAGGATTTGGGGAAGGTCGCACGGACGAATGACGGTGAAGCCGTCGGGCTTCTTCATATCGCCGGCGATCTTGGCCAGGTAGCGGTTGGGGGCGACGCCGATGGAGCATCTCAGCGACGAGCCGACCTTGGACCTGATGGCGGCCTTGATCTTGACCGCCAAAGCTTCGGCGGCCTTCACGTCCCGCTGAGACCCCGTCAACCGGCACGCCATCTCGTCGATGGAGCGGACCGACTCGACGGGGAGGCAGGACTCGACGGCTTCGACGATCCTGTTGTGGTACCTGACGTAGTGGGAGTGGTCCCCCTCGATGAACTTCATTTGCGGGCACAGGCGCCTCGCCTCGCCCACCTTGGTCCCGGTCTTCACGCCGAACGCTTTCCCCTCGTAACTGACGGCGATGCAGCACGTGGAATCGACCATCATGGGCACGACCGCCACGGGCTTTCCCCTCAGCGAGGGATTCATCTCCTGCTCGACGGACGCGAAGAAGGAGTTCATGTCCAGATAGAGCCACCCGACGAGCCGGGACGGATCGCCGTCGTTCATGGACGTTCGATCCATTCAATTCATGTCCGCGGCCGCAGGAGGCGCGCATTTTAGAGAAATATAGGAGCCGACGAACACCTCCAGCAGGCTGAGCGGAACGGCGTAAACAAGGATGGAAGTGGGAAGGACGTTCAGATTCCAAGCGACCGCCCACATCAAGACGAAGCCCATGAGCCAGGCGATCAGCGCGGTCCGTAGGAGGCCGAACCTTCTGGAGATCGAATAGATGGCGACGGCGAACAAGAACCCCCACGCGGCCCAAACCGCGCCGTTGCGCGCTCCCGATGGGAAATCCATTCCTAACGATTCATAGTGCCCGACCCAACGGTCCTTGAGAAGCATTTCATTTCTAAAGAACTCGGACGCATTGATCCATAATCCTGTGAGCGCGACCGCGACGATGGATCGTGGACAACTGAGACTCATGACGGCCTCCTGACCTTCATAGAATGGTTCTGTCCAAAACGCCGGCGGACTCTCGCGTCGGGTACTGG
>CAIQSZ010000125.1 GCA_903874575.1 uncultured Elusimicrobia bacterium | reverse complement strand
GGCATATCTTGGCGACGCCGCAGTCGGGACAACGGTCGATCCAGCGGCACTTGTGGCACATCGTGAGCGTGGCGAAGCCGCGCCGGTTGACAAGCAGTATGGTCTGCTCGCCCTTGGCCAGACGATCTCGCATTTTGGACAGGACCTCTTCCGACAAGACCTCGCCGAAGCCGGGCGGCGGGATCACGCGCACGCTGGGCGCTTCGACGCGCGAGACCCGCTCGGGCATGGCCAGCAGTTCCGCCTCGCCGCGGCGCGCCAGGTCCCACGCCTCCAGCGAAGGCGTCGCCGATCCCAGGACCGCCAGCGCGCCGAACGCGCGCGCCCGCTCCAGCGCCAACTCCCGCGCGTGGTAGAACGGCGCGGCGCCGTCCTGCTTGAACGACTCGTCCTGCTCCTCGTCGAGCACGACCAGGCGCGCGTCCTTGAACGGCAGCAGGACCGACGAGCGCGCGCCGACGATCACCTTCACGTCGCCGCGGCGCACCGCCAGCCAGGTCAGCCGCCGCTCGCGCAAAGTCAGCCCGCTGTGCCACAAAGCGACGGGAACGCCCAGACCGGCGGAGAACTCGTCGAAGAACGGGCGCGTGAGCGCGATCTCGGGCAGAAGAAAAAGCGCCTGCCCGCCGTCCGCGATCGCGCGACGAATCAGGCGCAGGTATACCTCGGTCTTGCCGGACGCGGGCACGCCGAACAGGACGACGCGGGCGGCCTTGCGTTCGGCCAGCAGGAACTCCAATCTGCCGAGCGCGTGCGTCTGGCCCAGCGTGAGGTCGAACGCCTTCGGAGGGTCCGGACGCGCGGCGGCCGCGTAAACGGGCGCGGATTCGTTCAAGGACTTCACGTACGGGGGAAGAAGCGCCTTCACGCATTCGCCGACGGACGCGCCGAAACGGCGAGCCATCCAGCGCGCGCAATCCACGCCCTCCCGGCTCAACGCGGCCTCGGCGTCGACGACGCCGTCCAGGAACTTGAGCGGCCGCGAGGGCTCGCCCTCGAACACGGAGAGCACCGTGCCGACGGTCCGCCTCGGGCCGAACGACGCGCGCACGCGTTGCCCCGGGTGCACCACCAGGCCGTCGGGAACCCGATAATGAAAACCCTTTGGCAGAGGGACCGGGAACGCGACCTCGGCGATCCTCACGCGTCTACTTCAGGGCGGTGAAGACGAAGTGCGGCGGCATGTTGCGCACCTCGAACTGAATGTCCACGTCGCTGAAGTAGTCCTTCAGCATGGGGATGAGGTGCGTCGTCACCTGGTACGGCACGAAGCGCCCGCCGGGGTTGAGCAGTTCGGAGGTCTTGTGCAGCAGCTCATGCCGGCCGCGGCCGGAGAAGAACGCGAACGGCACGCCGGAGATGATGGTGTCCGCCTTGTGGATTCCGTGGCGCGCCAGGATCTGGTCGACCTCCCGCACGTCGCCGTGTTCGGCGATCATGCGCGGGTCGCGCACGCGCTCGATAAGCTCGTCGAAAAGGCGCCGGTTGAACTCGATGGCGATCAGCTTCGCGTCGGGGCGCATCTTCTCCAGGATCCGGCGCGTCATGACGCCCTGCGCGGCCCCGTACTCGACGATGACCCCGGCGTTCGGCAGATTCATCGCCCTGATCACGCGGTCGACCAGGAACTTGCTGGAGGGCGTCACCGCCGCGATGTTCCGATCGTCCAGGAACGCGCGCAGATAGCCCAGAAAATCGTCGTCGTCGTGCCCGCCCTTCTTATGCTTCCTAGACTCTTCGATGAGTTTCTCCAGCTTCGCGCGGCCCTTCTTCACGCTCTCGCCGATCAGGTTGCCGAGGTCGTCAAGCACGTCGCGGTCGGATTTGGGACGGCGGGGATCGGGTTTGCTCATGGTTGGGATAATTCCTCTTTTAGGCTTTTCATATCCGTCCAGACGTCGCGCTTCAAGACCGGGTTGCGCAGCAATGCGGCGGGATGGAACGTCGGCAGAAGGCGCACCCTCGGCGCGCCCTCGCCTGGATCGTACTCGCGCCAAACGCCGCGGATTCTGGTGATCGGAGTGGAGTCGCCCAGCAGGACGCGCGCCGAAACCGCGCCGAGCGTGACGAGGAACCGCGGCGCGATGGCGCGGATCTGCGCGTCCAGCCAGGGCCGGCAGGCCGAAATCTCCTCGGGGGACGGCGGGCGGTCGTTGCCGCGCTTCTCGGGGTCGCCGGGATCCACCATCGGATGGCACTTGACGATGTTGGCGATGTAGACGGTCCGCCGCGACAGCCCGATCGACTCCATGATCTTGTCGAGGAGTTTCCCGGAACGACCAACGAACGGCTCGCCCTGGTGGTCCTCGTCGAAACCGGGTCCCTCGCCCACGAACATGACGCGCGCGTCGTGACTGCCCACTCCGGGCACGGCTTGGATGCGGCTCTTGCCGAGGGCGCAGGCGCGGCAGGCCTTGATCTGCTCGGAGAGCGCGGCGAATACCTCGGCCTTCGGCTGATCGCCGCCCGCGCGGCCCGTCCGCGCGCAAACCCAATCGGAGTCGTCCGACGACTCCACGCGGCGCTTCAGCGCCCGGGCCAGGTCCTTCAACTCGTCAAGCTCCCGGCTCAAGGTGTCTCACCGCCTCCGCGACGATCTCGCGCGCCACGCGCGCCTTGGTCCCTTCCGGGATGCGGCGCGCGCCGGCGTGCGTCACCAGAACGACGCGCGCGCGCCCCGACGAGATATTGGCCGGGCCGTTGGCCACGACCAGGTCCAGGCCCTTCTCCGCAAGCTTGGCGCGCGCACGACGCTCCGCGGCGCGCGTCTCGAGCGCGAAGCCGACGAACACCTGGCCTCGACGACGGCGGGAGGCGGCCTCCTTGATGATATCGGGATTGGGAACGACGGTCAAGCGCCGCAGTCCGGACGTCCTCTTAACCTTGTGCTTGGCGACCGACGCGAAGCGCCAGTCGGACACCGCGGCGGCGCCGATGACCAACGCCGCGCCGCGCGAACGCTTCAAGGTTTCGCGGCGCATCTGGAGCGCGGTCACGACCGGAACCACGGCGACGCCGCGCGGCGCGCTCAGCGCGGTCGGTCCGCTCACCACGGTCACGCGCGCGCCCAGAGAACGCGCGGCGGCGGCCAATGCGTAGCCCATGGCGCCCGAAGAAGCGTTCGTCAGGAACCGGACGGGATCCAACGGTTCCCGCGTCGGCCCGGAGGTGATGAGGACGCTCAAGCCGCGCAGAGGGGAGGCGGGCACGGGCTACTTCAGGATAAGACGGACGATCTCATCGGGCTCGAGCATCCGGCCGACGCCGACCTTGCCGCTGGCCAACTCGCCCTTCGCTGGACCCCAGATTTCGTAGCCGTAGCCGGAAATGGTCCGCACGTTCGCCCGCGTGGCCGGATGCGCCCACATCTGAGCGTCCATCGCGGGGCAGACGGCGACCGGGACCTCGCTCGACAGCACCAAGGAATCGAGCAGGCCTTCCGCGCGGCCCTGAGCCAGCCGCGCGATGATGTCCGCCGTCGCGGGCGCCACGACGACCAAGTCCGCCCAACCCGATAGGGAGAGGTGCGCCATCTCCCACAGGGACGGGTCGTGCATGCTCTGGGCGACCGGATTTTTCGACAGCGCGGCCAAGGTCAAGGGCGTGACGAAGTGCGCCGCGTTGGGCGTGAGCACGCAGCGCACCTCGACCCCTTTCTTGACCAGGCCGCGCACGATGGCCGGCGCCTTGAACGCCGCGATGCTCCCGGTGACGCCCAGCGCGACGCGGCGAACCGACTTGGCCACGATCCTAGTCCTTCTTGCCTTCGGCTTCGACGGGATCGGCTTCGACGACGACTTTCTTCAAGTCCTTCCAGTCGACCTTGCCCCCCAGCACGTCGCGCAGGGCCAGGTCGAGCAACTCGGCGGGCGTCAGGTGGCGGTTCTCCTCGCGCTTCTTGAGTTCCTTGGCCCACAAGGCGGCCATGGGAATGGCGGAGTACTTGCCCTTCCCGAAATTAAGGATGAGCTCCTCGGTGGTCTTCTTCACGATCTCGACGTCCTTGACGGCTTCCTTCTTCGGCATGTGCGTCCTCCTTGACTTAAGCGAGAGCGGGCAGCAGATACGACGGATCGAGGCGCGAGGTACGCAGGGTTTCAGCGGTGAGGATGGAGGAAATCTGGCCGACGGCCTTCTCCAGGTCTTCGTTGACGACGACGTAATCGTAGTCCTTCGCGGCGGCCAGTTCGCCGCGCGAGTTGGCCAGACGCTTGGCGACCGAATCCTGCGGGTCGCGCCGCGCGGCCAGCCGCGATTTCAGCGCGTCCAGCGACGGCGGCAGGACGAAGACGAGGATCGAGGCCGGATATTTGCGACGGACGGACATCGCGCCCTGCACGTCGATGGCCATAATCACGTTCTCGCCCTTCTTGACGATCTCGTCGACGAAATGACGCGGGGTGCCGTAGTACTCGTCGTGAACCATGGCCCACTCGAGAAACTCGTTGCGGATGATCTTGCGCTTGAACTCCTCGCGCGTCAGGAAGAAGTAGGCCTTGCCGTTCCTCTCTCCTGGGCGAGGCGAGCGCGTGGTGCACGACACGGAATAATGGAGGTCTTCGCGACGCGCAAGAAGCTTGCGGCAGATGGTGGTCTTGCCGGCGCCCGAGGGGGCGGAAATGATGATAAGCGCGCCTTTCCTCATCGAGTGGGGCATTCTAGCGATTATTAAAGGAAACCGCAAGACCAACCTCCCGGATCCCGCTTCCTTCTCAGGCCGTGTTCAAGGTAGAATTGAGGCCGACGACCCGACGCAAGGAGCCCCATAAATATGTCCGAAGCCCGCGCCTACGCCTCCGCCTCGCCGACCACGCCGCTCGCGCCGCGCCGCATCTCGCGCCGGGAGCCCGGCCCCCTCGACGTCGCCATCGACATCGCCTACTGCGGCATCTGTCACTCCGACATCCACACCGTGCGCGGCGAGTGGGGCCCCGGGGCTTACCCGATCGTCCCGGGCCACGAGATCGTGGGACGGGTGTCCCGCGTCGGCAAGAGGGTCAAGAAGTTCAAGATCGGAGACCTGGCGGGCGTGGGCTGCATGGTGGACTCGTGCCGCAAGTGCGCCAACTGCAGGCGCGGCATGGAGCAGCACTGCCTGGGCCGCCTATCGTTCACCTATAACGCCGTCGAACAGGACGGCGTGACGCGGACGCAGGGCGGCTACTCGTCGCACATCGTCGTGGACGAGGCGTTCACGCTGAAAGTGAAGTCCGGCCAGCCGTTGGAACGCGTCGCTCCCCTGCTGTGCGCGGGAATCACGACCTACTCGCCCCTGAAGCGGCACGGGGTGAAAAAGGGCACGCGCGTCGGCGTCCTAGGGCTGGGCGGCCTGGGCCACATGGCGGTGAAGTTGGCCGCGGCGATGGGCGCGACGGTGACGGCGCTCAGCGGCTCGGAGTCCAAGCGGCCCGACGCGAAGAAACTGGGCGCGTCCTCGTTCGCGCTGACCAAGGACCCTGCGGTCATGGCGGCGCTGGCCGGCACGCTCGACCTGATCATCGACACCGTCTCGGGCGACCACGACGTGAACTCCATGGTCGGCCTGCTGACGACGGGGGGAACGCTCGTGATGGTCGGCGCGTCGCCTCGGCCGCACGCGGTCGGCTCGTTTCCGCTCATCTTCGGGCGCCGCGCGATCGAGGGGTCGCTGATCGGCGGCATCAAGGAGACGCAGGAGATGCTGGATTTCTGCGCGAAGAAGAAGGTCTTCGCCGACGTCGAGGTCATCGCCGCCAAGGACATCAACGCCGCGTACGAACGCGTGCTCAAGAGCGACGTGCGCTATCGCTTCTCCATCGATTGCTCGACGCTGTGACCTCGACGGTCCCACAGATCGTTTGAAAGTTCCCAAGGCGGCGTTGGTCTGCGTCGGAAGCGAACTGCTTTCGGGCCAGGTGAACACCCACCAGGCCTGGCTGTCGGTGCGGCTGCGCCGCGCCGGTTTCGACCTGACCGGGGAAGCCTCGGTCCCCGACGATCCGAAGGCCATCCGCGCCGCCCTCAAACATGCGCTCTCCGAAGCCGACGTGGTGATCGCCTGCGGGGGACTGGGGCCGACCTTCGACGACATCACGCGCGAGGCCGCCTGCGCCGCCCTGGACCGCAGCCTCACGTTCGACCCGAGGCTGTGGAAGGTCATCCGCGCCCGCTTCGCGCGCTACCGCATGTCCGTCCCCGAGGAAAACAAGCGCCAGGCCATGCGCATCTCCGGCGCGGAAATCTTGGCGAACACAGCCGGCTCCGCGCCCGGCCAACTGTTGCGCGCGCGCGGCCGTACGATGATCCTTCTGCCCGGTCCGCCCTCCGAAATGTATCCGATGTTCGAGGCCGTCCTGCCGCGTCTGGTACGGCTCCACGCGCGCCGCGTGCACCCGGCCTCGTTCTCCGTGCGCCTGTCCGGCGTGCCGGAGTCCATCGCCGACGAACGCCTGGACGCCGTGCGCGCGCGCTGGCCCGAGGCGCGTTTCACCATCCTGGCGTCGGGCGGAGAGGTCTCGTTCCACGCGACCGTGCTTTCGAAGTCCGCGGCCTCCGCCGGCGCGACGCGCGCCAGGCTGCGCGCCGATATCATGGGCGCGGTGGGGGAGTTCGCCCACGGCGAGGGCGACGTCACGCTTGAGGAGGCGCTCGGCAAACGATTGAAAGAGCGGCGGCGGACGCTGGCGGTGGCGGAGTCGTGCACGGGAGGCCTGTTGGGCAGCCGAGTGACCTCCGTGGCGGGTTCGTCTTCGTATTTCCTGGGCGGGATCATCTCCTACGCGAATGCCGTCAAGATCCGCCGTCTCGGGGTGCCCGCGCGGCTGCTCGACCGCCACGGAGCCGTGTCCGCGCAATGCGCTTCGGCGATGGCCCGCGGAGTCCGCCGCGCGACCGGCGCGGACATCGGCGTCGCCGTCACCGGCGTCGCCGGTCCGGGCGGAGGCACGAAAAAGAAGCCGGTCGGCCTGGTCTTCCTGGCGGTCTGCGGCCCGCAACGAGCTGAAAGGACCCGGCGGCTCGAGATTCACGGACCCCGCGCGACCGTGCGCGACCGCGCCGTCACCGCCGCCCTCCGCCTGACGTTCGACGCCCTCGGACCCTAAAAAACCGGGCCGCCGTTCTTGACCGCCCCCCGCCGTCTTTCCTATCATAGACGGACAATGATCACTAAAGAGAAGAAGTCGGAGAACGTCAAGAAGTACGGCAAGTCGACCAACGACACCGGAAGCACCCAGGTCCAGATCGCCCTCCTCACGGAACGCATCAAGGATCTTTCAGGGCATCTCAAGGCCAACAAAAAGGATAATTCCTCCACTCGCGGCCTTCTTAAGATGGTCGGCCAGCGCCGTCGCCTCCTCGGCTACCTCAAGAAGCACGATCTTCCCGGCTATAACACGATCCTGAAGCAGTTGGACCTGCGGAAATAATCCCCATGGCCAACCTCCAGAAGATCAGCCTGCAGGAAACTGTGGGCGGCAAGGACGTTATCCTCGGCACGGGCACGCTGGCCAAGCAGGCCGGCGGCGCCGTGACCATACAATTGGGCGACACCATCGTTTTCTCCGCCGCCACCTGCGCCGAGAACGCGAAGGAAGTGCATTTCGTCCCTCTCACCTCGGACTACCGCGAGCGCGCGTACGCCGCCGGTCGCGTGCCGGGCGGTTTCTTCAAGCGCGAGATGCGCCCCCGCGACAAGGAGACCCTTACCTCCCGTCTCGTAGACCGGCCGATCCGTCCGCTGTTCCCGGAAGGCTGGAATCATGAGACCTCCATCCAGTCCATCGTCGTCAGTTGCGACTTGGTCAACGACCCCGACGTCCTGGCCATCACCGGCGCCTCCGCGGCGCTGATGCTGTCGGACGCGCCGTTCAACGGGCCCGTGGGCGGCGTGCGCATCTGCCGCGTGAAGGACGCGTGGGTGCTGTTCCCGACGTGGGAAGAGCGCGCCGAAGCCGAACTCGAACTCATCGTGGCGGGCAAGAAGGACGCCCTGCTGATGGTCGAAGGCTCGGCCCACGAGGTGACCGAGGAAGTATTCGCCGAGGCCCTCGAGATCGCCCAAGCCGAAATCAACAAGCTGTGCGCGATGCAGGTGGAACTGGTCAAGCGCAGCGAAGCCGCCGGCCGCAAGGTCGAGCGCTACGTCGTCGAGCCCCCGGCCATCCCCGCCGCGGTCCTGGAATTCGTGAAGGGCAAGGCGGTCGGGCCAATAAAGGCCTTCCTGCGCGCGAAGCTGGACAAGCACGGCTTGGACGGCAAGATCGACGAAATGAAGGATGCGATCAAGAAGGAAGTCGAGGAGAGGGAAAAGACCGATCCGTCGTTCAAGGACGGCCTGAAGTGGGTCTCGAAGATCATCGAGAACATCCTGTATGACGAGAGCCGCGTCCTGACCCTCGTGGACCGCGTGCGCCCGGACGGCCGCGGTTTCGAGGAGATTCGCCCCATCGAGATCATGATGAAGCCGTTCGAGCGCCTGCACGGCTCGGTCGTCTTCCAGCGCGGCCAGACGCAGGCGTTCTGCTCCACGACGCTGGGCACGCCCGGCGACATGCAGATCATGGACGTCATCGAGGGAGAATATAAGGAGCGCTTCATGCTCCATTACAACTTCCCGGCGTTCTCCGTGGGCGAGGTTCGCCCCGAGCGCGGCCCAGGCCGCCGCGAAATCGGCCACGGCGCGCTGGCGCGCCGCAGCCTGGCGGTCCTCCTCCCCGCGGAAGAGGAATTCCCGTACACGTTGCGCATCGTCTCCGAGATTTGGGAGTCCAACGGCTCCAGTTCGATGGCGTCGATCTGCGGCGGATCCTTGTCCTTGTTCGACGCCGGCGTGCCGATGAAGGCCGCCTGCGCGGGCATCGCGATGGGCTTGGTGCTGGAGGGCGGCAAGTACGCCGTGCTCACCGACATCGCCGGCATCGAGGATCACAACGGAGACATGGACTTCAAGGTCGCCGGCACCCGCAACGGCATCACCGGCTTCCAGATGGACATGAAAATCGAGGGGCTCTCGATCTCGATCATGAAGGAAGCCTTGGCCCAGGCCAAGCGCGGCCGTTTGTTCATCTTGGACAAGATGGACGCGGTCCTGCCGGAGCCCCGCAAGGAGCTGTCGCAGTTCGCCCCGCGGCTGTTCCGTCTGCAGATTCCGACCGACAAGATCGGCGCGCTGATCGGGCCGGGCGGCAAGAACATCCGGCGATTGATCGACACCTACGGCGTGCAGGTCGACGTCGAGGACGACGGATCCGTGTTCATCGCGGGCGTGGATCCCGTCGGCTGCCAGCAGGCGAAGGCCGAAGTCGAGGCCCTCACGCTGGAGGCCGAGGTCGGCAAGATCTATAAGGGGCACGTCGTCTCCATCAAGGAATTCGGAGCGTTCATCGAAATCTTCCCCGGCAAGGAAGGCCTGCTCCACGTCAGCCAGATCGACGTGAAGCGCGTCAACAAGGTGGAGGACGTCTTGAAGATCGGCGACGAGGTCGAAGTGAAATGCCTCGAAGTCGATCCGACCGGCAAGATTCGCCTGTCGCGCAAGGCGGTCCTCTCTCCGGGCTCCGAGAACGACTCTCCCGGTCCGCGCCGCGACGGTCCTCCCCGCGAGGCCGCCGGCGGTCGAGGCGGGCGCGACCGCGGACCGCGCCGTTAAGGAGACATCTTGACCATGGCCAAGAAGACGGAGGCGCCGAAGAATGGGAACGGGTCCGCGGGCCCGCTCGAGACTCTGAAAGCCGTCTACGACTTCATGACCAAGAACGGTCTCGACGCCGTCGAGATCGCCGAAGACGGGGCCCAGATCAAGCTGGTCCGCCGCAAGAATCAGCCCGTGCAGGTCGCCGTGCCCGTGCCGATCGCGGCGGGGGGAGCCGTCGCTTCCTCCGCCGCGGCGGCGCCGGCGGCCCCGGCCGAACCGGCCGGGCCGTCGGTCAAGTCCCCGATGATGGGGATCTTTTATCGCGCGCCGTCGCCGTCGAGCCCTCCTTTCTGCAAGGAAGGGGAACAGGTGAAGCCCGGCCAGGTCATCTGCATGATCGAGGCCATGAAGGTCTTCAACGAGATCAAGGCCGAGTATCCTTGCACCGTCGTAAAGTACCTGGTCGAGAACGGCAAGCCCGTGAAGGCAGGCCAGGACCTGATCAGCATCTCGCGCTGACCGCGACCTTCTTTGCCCACACACCGGTATAAAGCGGCGGCGAAAGCCTCTAAAGGACGCAAAGGCCGCAAGGACATCCTTCCTTCGGCCTTGCGCTGGGCGACTTTCTTCCTAGGAGCGGTCTATCTTTCCTGGGCGCTGGTCTTCCCCGACCCCGCCCTCTCCGGCGGCATCGGAGCCGCCGTTTCGGCCTTCCTCTTTCGCCAGTTCGGCGATGCCGCGTACATTCTGCCGCTGTTCCTGTTCAACGGCCTGATCCAGCACGTCCTGCGCGGCAAGACCACGGGCTGGATGGTCACGACCTTGGCGTCGTTCTTCGGCCTGGTCGCCGGCACGGCGCTGTTCGCGAAAGTCGGCTTCTGGGCGGGCGCGGACATGACGGCGGCGGGCGGCGCATGGGGCGCGGCGCTGGCCGCAGTGCTGACCGCGGGCATGGGCAGCATCGGCGCGTTCATCCTGGCGCTGGCCGCGATGCTGTTCGCCATGCAGATCGTGTTCGACATCCGCTGGTCGACCATCGCGGCCGCGGCCGTCGGCTTGCTGGCCGAGGATTATGCGGAACTGTCGAAGGCGCGCGCCGAACTCGACGAGCGGAAGGCCCGGGCGCCCTCGCCCGAGGAGGCGGCAAAAAACAAGTCAAAGGACCCCAAAGCAAAGCCGCCGCCTCCGACGAGCGTCGAAGCCCCGCCGCCTCCGCGCCCGAAACCCGTGGATACTCGCGCGTTGAAGCCGCTCGACGAAAACGTCCCGCCTAAACAGCCGACCGCGGAGACTTTCCCGAAGCCCAAGCCCGGCGCCGACGCGGCACGCCCGGCTGTCGCCGCCTCCGCCGCGTACAAGGACTACCGGTTGCCGCCCCTGGACCTGCTGAGCCTGCCGCCCGACCAGAAGAACCGGGCCAAGCCCACCGAAGCCGAAATCTCCGCCGCCGTGGCCGATCTGGAGCGCACGCTCATGAGCTTCGAGATCGAAGCTCACGTGTCCGGCTACTCGCCCGGCCCCGTCATCACGCGCTACGAAATCACGCCCGCGCCCGGCGTCAAGGTCAGTTCCATCGTGGCCCTGGAAAACGACATCGCGCTGGCCATGCGCGCCAAGGGCATCCGCATCATCGCGCCCATACCGGGGAAAGCCGCCGTCGGCATCGAAATCCCGAACGCGCGACAGGCCGCCGTCGTTCTGCGCGAGATACTGCAGAGCGACGCCTTGCCGGCCTCGGCGCCGCTGCTGTCGTTCGCGCTGGGCCTTTCGGCCAGCGGCGAGCCGATCTCCGCCGATATCGCGAAGATGCCTCACGTGCTGGTCGCCGGCGCCACCGGCTCCGGCAAGTCCGTGCTCATACACTCGATGGTGCTCTCCATCCTGTACCGCGCGCGCCCCGACGAGGTCAAGTTCGTCTTGATCGATCCCAAGCGCACCGAACTGACCTTCTACGAAGGCATTCCGCACCTCTTCGATCCCATGGTCGATCCCGCGCGCGTGTCCGTGATCACGAACTCCAAGGAGGCCGCGAAGGCGCTCAAGGCGCTCGTCAGCCTCATGGAAAAGCGCTACGAGAAACTCCAACTCCACGGCGTGCGCAACCTGGACGGCTACAACGCCGAGGCCGACAAGAAGGGCCTGCCCCGGGACTTTCACGTGGTCGTCGTCATCGACGAGTTGGCCGACCTGATGCTGATCGCCGGCGACATCGTCGAAGACGCCATCCAGCGCCTGACGCAGATGGCGCGCGCCGTCGGCATCCACCTGGTGCTGGCAACTCAGCGCCCCTCGGTGGACGTCATCACCGGCGTCATCAAGGCCAACCTCCCCAGCCGCATCGCGCTCCAGGTCATCTCGAAGGTGGACTCCAAGGTCATTCTGGACTCCAGCGGCGCCGAAGCCCTGCAGGGCCGCGGCGACCTGCTCTACCTGTCCAGCGGCGCGCAGAAGCCCGAGCGGTGCCAGGGCGCTTACGTCTCCGAAGACGAGATACGCAAGGTCGTCGCCTACCTCAAGACGCAGGGCAAGCCCGACTATCCCATGCTGGAGACCATGGCCGCCAAAGGCTCGGCCGCGGCCGACCTGGCGCAGTTCGGCGTGGAGCCGCTCGAGTTCTCGCAGGCGCTGAAACTGGTCATCGAGCGCCGCCGCGTCTCCCAGGATCTGCTGAAAAGCCAATTCGGGTCCTCGGCGCGCGCGACGAACCTGCTCAGCCTCCTCGAGGTCAAGGAAATGATCCACAAGCCCGAAGGCTCCAACCGCTGGGAGATCAACTTCGACATGATCGAGGAGTACCTGCGGGCGCATTTCCCTCAGGTTCCCATCGAGACGAAGGACTGATGCGGCGCTCCATCATCGTCGTCCTTCTCCTGGCCCCCGCCGCGGTCCGCGCGACCGGCAAGACGACCGCCCCCAAGGCGCCCGTCGCGGCCGTCTCCGCCGCCGCCGCGGGCGTTCCGCTGACCGCGTATCCTCCGTCCGCCGCGCCGCCGACGCTGGAACTGATCGCGACGCGCTTCGCGGAGGTGGACGAGCGCGTGACGTCGCTGAGGGCCCGCTTCAAGCAATCCGTGCGCATGGAAGACTCCGACGCCGTCCGAGAGGTGGAGGGAGAAGTCCTTTTTCGCAAGCCCTCCCTGATGCGCCTCTCGCACCGCCTACCGGAAGCGCAGACCATGGTCTGCGACGGCACCTTCCTCTGGGTATACCGTCCGTCGACGAATCAGGTCATCCGAACCCGCCTGGAGACCTGGCGGCGCAAGGAGCCGCTCGCCAAAGGGCTTCTCGACCTAGGCAAGTCCGCCGACCTTCTCAAGCGCTACTCCGCCGCGCTTTCCGCCGTCTCCGCTCCGAGGGCCGACGGCTACCGGACTTTCGTCGTCACACTGACGCCCAAGGCCGCGGAGCGCTCCGGCCCCGATTCCGATTTCGTCCTGACGCTGAAAGCGTCGGACAAGGACTTCTTCCCCGACGAGGCGACGCTTCGCGTCGGCCGCGCCAGCATCCGTTCGACCTTCGAGGACGTCCGCCTGAACCCCGAGTTCCCCGACGAGACCTTCCGTTTCTCGCCTCCGACCGGCGCGGACGTGTTCAGCACCCCCAACACGCCATGATGATGATCGAGAACGAACCGGATCCTCTGCGCCGCATCCCCATCAAGCCGCCCGCCGAAATCCATGCCGAGGTCGGAGGCGCCCTGCGCGCCGCGCGCCTCAAGCGCGGACAGTCCCTGGAAGCCGTCGCCCAACAGAGCCGCATCTCGAAGCGCTACCTGGAGGCGCTGGAGAACGACCGCTTCGACGAGTTCCCGGCCTTCGTGTACATGAGAGGCTTTCTCAAGGGCTACTGCGAACACCTCGACGTGAACTTCGACGAAATCTGGGCGAAAATAGAAGCCCCGGCGCCGTCGACGCAAACGCCTCCCGCCACGGAGCCTGCGTCGCCGGCCACGTCGCCCGCCGCCTCGCCGTCGATCTCCGGCCCGCCGAAAGCGCACGCGCAGCCCTCTCCCGCGTCCCGCGCCGCGGCGCAGGAAAATTCGTCGGCGACCGGGGCGCTCCTCTTTGCGGGAGCGCTGTTCCTTGGACTGGGCGTCTGGATCTTCCGCGACCATCGTCCCGCGCGCGCCAAACCCGAGGAGACGACGCCGCGCGTGCTGATGCCCCTGCCGCGCACCGTCGAGGCCAAGGTGACTCTGCGCGCCCGGGACGACGCGTGGGTGCGCGCGACCGTGGACGGCGCCGTGGTCTTCGAGGGCCGCGTCCCGCGGGGCGCCGTCATGGAGTGGACGCCGGCGCACGTCGTGGTCCTGCGCACGACCTCCCCGACCGCGCTCCAACTGAGCGTCAACGGCGCGCCGCAGGCGCTCGCCAACCCGGACTCCGGCGGCGATTACCGCATCGACGTTCCCTAGCATGAACCTCGCCAACCAGTTGACGATGCTTCGCGTCGTCCTGGCGGCCGCCGTCTTCGCGGCCCTCGTGGCGGAGGGTCCGGCCTGGCACGCCCTCGCCCTGGGAATGTTCATCGCCGCGACCATCACCGACTGGCTGGACGGCTGGCTGGCGCGAAAAATGAACCGCATCAGTTCATTCGGCAAGATCGCCGACCCCATCGCCGACAAGATTCTCGTTTTGGGCACCTTGCTGGCGCTGACCCGGCACAGGGAACTGGCCATCCCCGTCTGGGCCGTGTTTCTGATCCTGATGCGCGAGCTGCTGATCGGCGGCATGCGCATGCTGGCCGCCGCGCAGGGCAAATCCGTCGCGGCGGAACGCTCCGGAAAGATCAAGACCGTCGTGCAGACCGTCGCCGTCATGATCATCCTGGCCGTCGTCGTCTTGCGCGATCACGCCTGGCTCGCCTGGACCGCGCGGGTCGCCGCGCCGCTCACCGTGCTGTGCGCCGGCGTAGCCCTGTCCAGCCTCTGGTCGTACTACCGCCAGTACCGCCTGATGCTCGAGAAATCCTGGAGTTGAGTCTGCTCAACCGCCTCTGCGTCGTCTTGGCGACCGGGCTGGGGATAAGCTATATTGGCCTCCCGGCGGCGAAGGGGAGAAAGTGGACCGGCTCCGGCTTCATGGGAACGGTCGAAGGGATGGCGTTGTGGCTTATCCTCCCCGCGGCGCCGGGACCGTACTGGGCCGTCGTCGTCGTCGTCTCCGTCGCGGCTTGCTGGATTTGCGGCCGGGCCGATGTTTTGATGGGGACGCACGACAACCCCCGCATCGTTTTGGACGAGGTGGTCGGAATCTGGGTTGCCGCGGCGGGGTTGCCTCGCGAGGCGAAACCGGTCCTTTTGGCGTTCGTGCTGTTCCGTTTCTTCGACGCCGTGAAGTTGCCGCCGTACCGCTGGCTGGAACGCCTGCCCGGAGGGCTGGGCGTCGTGTCGGACGACCTCGGCGCCGGAGTGGTCGCAAGCTTGGCCGCGCGATGGATTCTCGGGAGATGGGGGTGGGCGTGAGGATCGTGACGCTGTTCGCCGTGCTGGCCGCCGCCCTCTCGGCGCGCGCCGCCGCCCAACCGCTCAACCCGTTCGCGCCCGTCCCCTCGGTTTCCAGCCCCGCCGTCAGCGTCGGGATCCTGAGCGCCCAGCTCGGAACCCCTCAGACCGCCTCGGGCGGCCCGTGGGTTCTCGCCGAGACCCTGTTCTTCTCCGGGGGCAAGGTCGTCAGCGACTATGCCTGGCGCGATAAATTGCGCGGCATCCGCGGACAGCTCTATTCGGGCACCGACCTGCAGGTCGACGCCCAGGCCCTGCAGGCCCTGAACGCCTTTACGCGCGTGACCCCCTACGTCTTCGCCATCCCCAACAACCCCGTCCCGGCCCAGTTCGCCACCATCTCGGTGTCCACCGACCAGGTCCGCGTCGTGTTCGACGTTGAATTGAAGACCGCCACCGCCGCCGTCAAGCCTCGCCTGGTGACGCCGCCTTCCGCGGTTTCCGGACTCGTCCTGACGCCGACCGCGTTCCGCGGCGCGGGCCGGTTCAACACGCCGGGCCTCGGACTGGACATCAACGCCGCGTACATCATCGGCCGCCTGTACGGCAAAAATAACTACCAATTCGCCAACAACCAGACCAACTACGTCGACCGCATCGGCCTGTGGCTGCTCCAGGCCGACGGCAAGATGCAGATCCAGTCCGACGCGAACTGGCGGCCGGCCGTCGCCGTCGGCGGGCAGGCCACTTTAATGTTCCGCGACTCGCCCCAGCCCACCATCAACACGCCCGCCGTCTCCGTGAAGGTCGACGCCAAGAGCACCAAGATTTTGACCGACGCCTACGTCGTCGTTTCCAAGAACTTCCGCGGGGTGCGCACCAGCCTGGGAATCATGCAGGGAAACATCGGCGAGCTGCCGACCAACCTCACCGAGTTCCTGACCCCCCAAGCCCTGCGCTTCTACAAGAACGGACCTCCGTTCACGCCCGTCGGCGACGTTTTCTCGCGCACGGTCCCGTTCGGAAGCGCTTTCTACATGCTGAAGCCCGACTTCCCGGTCGGCTTCGAGGTCATGAAGTTCAACGGCTCATATGGAAACCCGATGCTCATCGATTTCAAGCTGGGCCGCTTCCTCCACTTGAACTTCGACGTCGCCGTACTGCGCTACACCGGCGGCTACGACGTGCTGGGCCTTTTCCAGTTCCGCTACAACCACTTCCCCAACCGCTGAGTCAGCGCCCGCCGCGCATCGAGAGCAGGCGCGCGCGCGCGGCGCGGGCTTCGGCGTGGGACGGGTCCAAACGCAACGCCTCGGAAAGCTCGCTCGAAACGACGCCCCAGTCCTTGTTCCAGAAAGACACCGCGAGATCATAATGCGTCTGCGCGAGGGGAAACAGCGCCAGGCCGCGGCGGTATTCGGCGACGGCGTCGTCGCGTCGGCCCGCGCGCTCGAGCGCGACGCCCGTCTGAGTCGCGGCCTCCGCCGCCTGGCGCCGAATGGAGGCCTTAAGGTCGGGCAAGGCGCGATACTCCTCGGCCAGCGCCAGCTTGCG
>CAIQSZ010000124.1 GCA_903874575.1 uncultured Elusimicrobia bacterium | reverse complement strand
TCGGGCCTGGGCGCGGCCGCGGCGTGCGGCTTGTCTTGGGCCCTGTGCCGCGGGCGCGAGGGCGATCACGCGCTGGCGGCGGCGCGGCTGGAGGCGGTCCGGGCGCGGCGCGCGGCGACGGCCGAGGAACTGTCCTTGCTGCGCTCGCGCGGGCTGAGCGCCGAGCGCGAGCACAAGGAAACCATGGCGGTCTACGGCATGGTCAAGAGCCTGGCCGAGGCGCTGTCGTGGACCGACGTCCGTCCGCGCATCGAGGCCGCCATCGAGCGCTACTTCGGGCCCGTCGAGTACGCGCTGTACGTCTCCGGCCTGCGCGCGGACGCGGACGTGCGGCCGCTGGCGTCGCGCGGGCTGCGCGGCTCGCCGGGCGCGGCGTGGGACGTTTTGGACCGCTTGATGAAGGAGCAGGGCGTCGCGCCGACCGCGCCCAAGGTGTTCGAGCGTCCCGAGGCCGCCGTCGGCGTCCCGATCCGGGAGGGCCAGGAGTTCCTCGGCTACCTCTACGCGCGCGTGCCCGACGGCGCCGCGCCCCAGGAGTGGCTGGCCAAGGCCCAGTCGTTCGTCTCGGAACTGGCCGTCGCGTTCAAGCGCGTGAAGCTCTTCCAGGAAGTCGAGCGCCTGTCCGAGATTGACGGCCTCACCGGCCTGCGCCGGCGCGGGGCTTTCGACAAGCGCCTTCAAGAGGAGGCCGTGCGCGCGCGGACCTTCAAGACCACTTTCGGCCTCATGCTCCTTGACATCGACCATTTCAAGAGTTTGAATGACCGCTACGGACATCCTTTCGGCGACCAGGTCCTGAAAAATCTCGGAGCGGTCCTCAACTCCGCGGTCTACGAGACCGACTACGTCGCGCGCTACGGCGGGGAGGAGTTCGTCGTGCTCCTGCCCCGCGCGGAGCCGGCGGGCGCCTTGCGCAAAGCGGAGGCCATCCGCGCGGAGATCGAGGCCGCGTGCTTCACCGTCGGTTTCGAGACCGTGAAGGTGACCGTGTCGATCGGGCTGGCCCACTACCCGCGCGACGCCGCCGCCGTCGAAGAGCTGATCGCGCGGGCCGACGCGGCGATGTACGCCGCCAAGTCCGGCGGCCGCAACCGCGTCGTGGACTGCGAGGTTCTGCGCCGCCTCGCGCCGTAAAGCCGTTCAAGGAGAATTTCGATGGATGAGACGAACCCGAATCCCGCGCCCAGCGCCCGGCGCGTCAAGCGCCGGCTCGTGCTGGGGCTCCTCGGCCTGCACGCGCTGGCGCTGATCGCCGCCGGCGTATTGGTGGTCCGCGGCAGGGGCGCGGCGTCCAAGGACGGCGACGCCGACAAGAAGACCTTCTTGAATCTCCGCGCGAAGGACGCCGTCGGCTGGGTTTCCATCCGCGGCGCGATCATGTCGTCGGAGTCCGGCAGGCCTTGGGAGCGCGGCCCCGAGCAGTGGGCGCGGCGCATCGAGCAGCTGGCCGAGACGAAGGGCGTGAAGGCCATCGTCCTGGACATCAACTCTCCCGGGGGCTCCGTCGGCGCCGTGCAGGAGGTCTACAGCCGCATCCTGCGCGTGAAGAAGGAGCATCCGGAGATCAAGTTCGTGGCGCTGTTCGGCGACGTCGCGGCCTCGGGCGGCTACTACATCGCCGCCGCGTGCGACAAGATCGTCGCGCACCCGGGCACGATCACCGGCTCGATCGGCGTCATCTTCAACGTGTCCAACATGGAGGGCCTGTTCGCCAAGGTCGGCTACAAGAGCGACCCGATCAAGTCCGGCAAGCATAAGGACATCGGCTCGCCCGCGCGCGCGATGACTCCCGAGGAGCACAGGATACTGCAGGACCTCATCGACGACGCGTACGGCCAATTCGTGCGGGCCGTCGCCGACGGCCGCGGGATGAAGGTCGAGGACGTGAAGGCCCTGGCCGACGGCCGCATCTACTCGGGCGCGCAGGCGAAGGCGAACGGGCTGGTCGACGAGCTGGGCGACTCACAGGACGCCATCAGGCTGGCGGCGCGGCTTGGCGGCATCAAGGACGAGAAGCCCAAGGTGCGCCGCGACACCGAGAAGCTCAACGGGCTTTTGGAGATGCTGACGGCGCGCGCGCGCCTGACCTTGGGCGCGGGCCCCGTGAGCTTGTCTTTGCCCGAGAGCCTGACCGGGCACGGGATGCTGTACATGTGGTCGGGCTGGTGACCATGGACGTCCTGGAATTCCTGTACGACTACTTCGAGGACCGGGCCCACGCCGCGGCGCTCATCCGCCAGCGCCGGCCCTACGCCCTGGGCGTGTTGGGCGCGCTGCTCGGCGGGATCAGCCTGTTCGCGGCCGAGGCTTTGGCCTCCCGCCTGATGTTCCTGTCGTTTTCCGTTCCCGCGCTGCTGCTGGTCCTGCTCTGGCAGCTGACCGTGCTGTTCGCCTCGACGGCGGTCCTGCACCTCCTGCTGGACATGACCGGCGCGCGGGGCGACTCCGGCGCGCTGTTCGTCCATCTCGGCCTGTCCGAGCTGGCCTGGCTGGCCGTGGTTCCCGCCGTGCTGGTGGTCCAGGCGGCGTTTCCGGATCGCGCCTGGCCGGTGCGGCTGGCCTTCGCGGCCGTCGGGCTTTGGTCGGCCGCGCTCAAGGCGCGCGGCATGCGCGACGAGTACGGCGTCGGCGAGGGCCGCGCGTGGCTCACGCTGGGCGCGCCCTGCGTGGCCCTCGCGGCCCTGCTCGCCTTGTCGGCGACGCTGGCGTTGGTGGCGCTGATCGTCAAGGCGCTCTCCTCATGAGTCCTCGCGAGCCGCTGTCCGAGACGTACGAGGGCCGGCCCGTCGTTTCGGCGGCCAAGATGCGCCAGATCGACTTCGACGCGACCGCGCGCTTCGGCGTGGCCGCGCTCGACCTGATGGAGAACGCGGGCCGCGCCGTCGCCGAGGAGACCGTCGCCTTCCTAAAGGAGCGGGGCCTGGATCCGGCGAAGGCGCGCGTCGTCGCCGTCTGCGGCCGCGGCGCCAACGGCGGAGACGGGCTGGTCGCGGCCCGGCGCCTGAAGGCCGCGGGCGTTTCGGTGCTGGCGTTTCTCTGCCCGTCGAAGAAGGACGAGCCCTACCCCGAGCTGGTGCGCGTCAACCTCGACGCCG
>CAIQSZ010000123.1 GCA_903874575.1 uncultured Elusimicrobia bacterium | reverse complement strand
TCAGCTCCCGCTCCAGCTTGTCCCAGCGCACGGCCGAGCCTTCCACGGTCACCCCTCCCGTGCGCGAGATTTGCACGGTGACCGCGCTGTCGGCGGACGCGCTCTCGCCGGAGGAGGCGTGAGGAAGCTTCACGGTCAACTGGTGCTGGACCAGGATGGGCGTCAGCACCATGAAGATGATGACCAGGATCAGCGACACGTCGATCAGCGGAATGAGGTTCATCTCCGCGATGAGCCTGCGTCGCGGCCTCGTCCCTGTCTCGGCTTTGATGGTGCCCCCCTCTTTCAGCGCGCGACGCGTTCGGACAGGCCGTCCAGGACTTCCTCGACCATCCAGCCGAGTTCGTCCTGGAAGCGCACGATCTGCTGGTTGAAGTGGTTGAAGGCGGCGACGGCCGGGATGGCGACCAGCAGTCCCGCGGCCGTGGTCACCAGGGCCTCGGAGATGCCGACGGCGA
The DNA here is from genome assembly GCA_903874575.1 of uncultured Elusimicrobia bacterium. GTDB lineage: Bacteria > Elusimicrobiota > Elusimicrobia > UBA1565 > UBA9628 > GWA2-66-18. The sequence goes on along the minus strand of CAIQSZ010000123.1, from coordinate 3,523 downwards.
CCAGGCCCGGGCCCGCCCCCGCGGCGGCGGCCAAGTCGTGGAACGCGCGCATGACGCCGACGACGGTGCCGAACAGGCCGATGAACGGGGCGACCGACGCGATGGTGCCCAGCGCCGCCATCCCGCGTTCCAACTCCGCGACGGCGCGGCCCAGGGCGCGCTGCGCGGCGCGCTGGCGCTCCTCGCGATGCGTGGGGCCCGAGAGCGTCGCCATCACGACGGCGGAGGCCAACCCCTTGTGAGTTTGGGCCAGCGCCGCGGCGTCCTGCAGCTTGCCCGCGGCGGACGCGGCGCGCACGCGGGACAGCAAGTCCCGGTAGCCGCGCGTCTGCCGCGCGAAGAACTTCCAGCGCTCCCAGATCAACGCGATGCAGTAGATCGACAGGGCGATCATGCCCGCCAGGATGGGGCCGCCCGCGAAAAGGATATCCTTGAATCCGGTCTGTGCCATGTGCGGATTATATCAATCGTCAAGGGTCGCTTGCGCGAACGTCTCAAGGCTGTTAAACTCCTGACCGGGCAGATGAAAGGAACAGCCTTCGCGGGCGCGCTGTTTTTCCTCGTCGCGGCGGGCTTGCGCGTCGCGTCCGCGTCCGACGTCCCCGCGACGATCGAGCCTCCTCCCGGATGGACCGACATCACCGCGAAGAAAGACGTCCGGGGCGTCGTCTTGGCCTTGAGCGGTCCCGAAGCCAGCACGTTCGTCGTCGCGCGGATGCCCGAGTCGGCCGCGAGTTCCGCCGCGGCCCTGCGGGCCTATCTGGCGCATGCGCTCGACGAGATCCGTCTCGGCGCCCGGACGGACTATCGTTCCAACGGACGCATCGAGACGAAGAGCTTCCGCAACGGCGTCACCGCGCGCTTCCTGCGCGCCGAGGCTGCCGGCCGTCCGACGCTTCTGGTCGCGGCGCTGGACGCCGGCGGCGCTCCGGTCCTGGCGACGCTTTCAAGCGCCGCCCCCGAGGCGATGATGTCTCCGCTGTTCGGCGCCTTGCGCATGGGTCCCGAGTCGGGCGAAGTCCATGATCAAGGCATCGCGGTGAGTCTGGACGGGCAGTTCGAGATCGCGCTGGGAGGCGGCCTGCGCTCGCGCGACTTGACGCCCCGGGAAAAGAACAAGGGCGTCGTGCTCGCCATGCAGGGATTCGGATCCGAGGTCCTCTTCCTGAAGGTGGAGGCCGAGGACGCATCCCCGAAAGGCCGGGCGGACGCCGTGCGCGCCGCGACGGCGAACGCGGCGACGGCGCGGCTGGACTCCGTGTCCCCCGCGCGGCGCGCCCCGACCGCCGCCGGCCCCGCGGCCGCCTATGCCTGGACGAAGGCGTCCGATCCCGACGACGCGCGCATCGCGACGGGCTTCCTTCCGTGGGCCTACTGGGGTTATGCGGTGCTCGGCCGTGGTTCCCAGGCCGACGAGCTTATGGCCGGGGTCTTGGCGGCGTTGAGGGAAGGCCCGCGGGCCGTCTCGAAGCTGGTGGCCGCCAGTCCTCGCCTGGATATCCCCGAGCGCGGTCTGCCCAGATCGCTTTTGATCGCGGTCGCTTCGGGGGCGGGCGCGCTCACGCTGGTCCTCTGGGCTTGGAGCCGGCGGCTTAAAAACGCCGAGTCCGACCGCGCGGCGGGCGAAACGGCGCGGCGCCGCCGGAACTGATGATGCGCGAGCCCGTTCTCGTTTTCGCCTCGGTCTTCCTCGTTTACTTGCGCGCCCTGCCCCCCGCGCTGGCGCCGTGGCGCGACACCGGAGAGATGTCGCTGGCGTCATGGACCTTGGGCGTGGCGCATCCCACCAGCTATCCGCTCTTCGTGCTCCTCGGCCGCGCGTGCGCCGCGTGCCCTTTAGGAAACTTCGCCTACCGTCTTAACCTGCTCTCGGCCGTCGCCGGCGCGGCGGCGGCGGCGCTGGTCTTTTCCTTCGTGAGGAGTCGTCGCGGGGTCTTCGCGGCTTTGGCCGCGGCGGCGTGGCTGGCGATGAACGCGACGTTCTGGACCGTCTCCTCGGTCTCGGAGATGTATTCCTTGTGGGTGCTGGGCGCGGTCGCCCTGATGATCGCGGCCGCGCGCCTGAGCGAGGCTCCGTCCGACCGTCTCTGGCCGGGCTTCTGTTTTCTGGCCGGACTCCTGCTGGGCAACCGTCTCGATCTTCTGCTGTGGGCGCCGGGCCTGGTGTGGCTGGCCCTTTGCGCCCGGCCCTTCGCCGACGGCGAGGACGGCCTCTGGGCGGGGGCGGTCTTCCTGGTCTTTCCGGCGGCGGCGGCGCTGACCGGCTCCAACGCGCCGTTCGCGCTTTTGGTCGTCTTGACCGTGCTTTGGCGCGGCCGCGGCCCGGGCATGAAACGCCGCGTCGGCGTCGCGGCCGCCGCGGGGTTGACGGGACTTTCGGTATACGCGTTCCTCCCGCTTCGCTCCGCGACCGGGCCGCTCCTCGATTGGAACCATCCCGCGACGCTTTCGAACTTCCTCGATTCGCTTCTGCGCACGCGCTACGGCGGGACGCTGGACCTGATCTCGAGATCGTACGCGCTCGGCGCGAACTTCGACGCGAACCTGCGCCTATGGGGCGCGCACCTCTGGGATGCGTTCGGGCCCGCGGGCCTGGCGGCCGCGTTTGTCGGCAGCGCCGCCGGCTTGCGCGCCGAACGCCGCCGCTGGCTGGGTCGCGCGGCGTGCTGGTGGTGGAGCGGACCGGTGTTCTTGTTTCTGGCCAATCTGCCTCCGAATACGCACGCGGCGGCCATCATCGAGCCGCACTACCTCCTCTCCGACGTCGCCCTGCTGTTCTGGGCCGCCGACGGCGTCGCGGTCTTGGCGTTCTCCCGCCGTTGGGTCGCGCCCGTTTTGGCGGCCGCGGCGTTGGCGTGGCCTTTGTGGCGCGGCGTGCCCGCGCGGCAGGATCGCCGCGTTCATTTTTACTCGTATGATTTCGCCAAGAACGCGTTTCGCGCCGCGCCGCCCGGCTCCGTGCTGGTCGCCAAGAAAGACGTCCAATTATACGCGCTCTGGCACTACCAGGACGTCCAGGGCTGGCGGCCGGACCTGCGCATCGTCGCGCAGGGGCTGGCCGGGTCCCCGTGGTATCGCGCCGGCTGGAGCCGCCGAGACCCGTCCGTGGCCGTCGGCGCGCTTTCCGTCCCCGCCGGCTGGTCCGCGCTGGAAGCGGGCGGGCGGGCCGTCCTGGCGACGCAGGACGCGGACCTTCCGCAAGCCGTCGCCGCCGGGGCGCGCGGGCGGGGCGTTCTCCTCGGCGTTTCCCGGTCGGCGCCGCCGGACGACGGCGGCCAATGGGACCTGCTCGTTCGCCGCGGCCCGTTCCACTACGGCGAGACGCCGGATTTTTTCACCAGCGACCTCATCGACGAGTACGCCGCGGCGTCCTACCGTCGCGGTCTGGATCTCCAGAAGTTCGGCCGCGCGCAGGAGGCGCGCGGCCGCTTCGACGACGCCTGGCGCATGAACTGGGTTTTCCCCGAGGTCGCGCTCTTCGAGGGCTATGCCGACGCTTTAGCGGGACGCTGGGCCGAGTCCG
>CAIQSZ010000122.1 GCA_903874575.1 uncultured Elusimicrobia bacterium | reverse complement strand
TCCGGGTTGGGGAAGGTCATCGTGCCGCCGTCGCGCTGGCCGCCGGAGTTGCAGTAGGCCGCGACCAGCTCGACGAGGATATTCGCCCCGCGCTTTCGCGCGTGCTCCAGCGTCTCCAGGCGCAGGACGCCGGCGCCGCCCGCGGGCACGAAGCCGCAGGCGCCCGCGCCCATGGGCTGGCAGCCCTTTTCGGGCATTTCGTTGAACTTAGAGCACAGCACGTCCCTCATCGCGTCGAAGCCAGACCAAGTGCCGTAGTGCGTGCCTTCGGAGCCGCCCGCGTACATGGACTCGGCGTAGCCCAACTGCAGGTGCTTGAAGGCCTCGAAGATCGCCTCGGTGCCGGTGTTGCACGCCGAGGAGTTCGTCGTCGTCTGGCCGCCCAGGCCCAGGAACTTGCCGACGGACACCGAGACCGAGCTTTCCATGATCTTGGGAACGATGTCGGTGCCCATCGGGCGGCAGCCCATGCCGGGCTCCTGGTCCGACGCCTCGGCCATCACCGGGCCGAGCTCCTCGAACATCGTGTCCATCCCGCCGATGCCGCAGCCGATGATGGCGCCGGTGTCCCAGTCGACCGGCGTGTCGGCGTAGCCTTTTTTGAGGTCCACGCGGACGCCGGACATGCGCGCCGCCTCGACGGCGGCCATCGTCGCGTACACCATCGCCTCGTTGAGCTTGGCGAGGTCGGCGGCGGGGATCAGGGCTTCCGCCTCATCCGGACCTACGGGGGGTTTGCCGCCGATCTGGCAGGCGAAGTTCAGCGTCTTAAGCTCTTCGTGGGCGGAGATGCCCGATTTCCCGGCCTGAAGGGCCGCGCGGTACGACTCGACTCCGAGCCCGTTGGGGGCTACGGCTCCGATCCCGGTCACGACGATGCGCTTGGCGAATCGGCTCATGAAAGGTCCTCCGAATCCTTGGGCACCCAAAGCCCCGCGATCTTTCCGGCGAGCACGATCTCGCCGTCCTTCGGTCCTCCGAGAAAACGCATTTCCACTTCGGCGGCGAGCCGCCCGTCCTTGAACGCGCCGTCCTTGCCGAACGAAGCGCGGCAGACGACGGTTTCGCCCGGGCGGACGCTCATCTTGAAAGACACGCGCTCCGCCTCCGTGAAGAAGGCGTCCTGTTCGCCCGCCGCGGCGCCTTTCAGGTAGAGGCCCCAGCAGACGATCGACGACTGGGAGGCCATCTCCAGCAGCTTCACGCCCGGGACGATGGGGTTGCCCGGGAAATGCCCCTCGCAGTCCTCTTCGGTCCAGGCGTACCTCGTCAGCGCGTGCGACGAGTCGATCTCCAGGATCGCATCGATGAAGCGCGCGGGCCGAGACTGCGCCATGAGCTTCAGGATCGCGTCGGGCGTCAAGTCGTTCATCAGAGCGCCATGCCTCCGTCGATGGCGATCACCGCGCCGGTCAGGTACTGGTTCTCGACGGCGTGCCAGACGGTCTCGGCGACGGCTTCCGGCGCGCCGAAAGAGCCCAAGGCGACGTCTTTGCGGATGACGGAGCGTTGCTCCTCGGGGATGGCGGAGGTCATCGCGGTCTCGATGAAGCCCGGGGCGACGGCGACGACGCGCACGCCTTTGGGGCCGAGTTCGCTGGCGTACTGCTTGGTGAGGGCTTCGAGCGCGGCCTTCGCGGCGCGGTAGACCGCGGAACCGACGACGGTTTTGCGGGCGAGGACGGAGGAGACGTTGACGATGACGCCTCCCTCGTTGCGGGCCATCTCCTTGGCGAAATCGCGCATCAGGAACAGAGGCGCCTTGAGGTTGGTGTCGATGATCTTCGCGAACGACGCCTCGGTGACCATCAGCGCGGGTTCGTGGGGCTTGTCGATTCCGGCGTTGTTGATGAGGCAGTAAGGCGTGCCTTGAGCCAGCACGGCGTCCATGAGCGACTTGCGCCCTTCCTCCGTCGCGAGATCGGCCTTTACGACGAAGGATCCCGGAATCTCGGACGAAACGGCCTTGGCCGCTTCCACGTTTCCGTTGTAGTGGACGCAGACCTTCAGGTGCCCCTCGGACTTCAGCGCGATCATCTTCGCGATCGCCGCGCCGATGCCGCCGGATCCTCCCGTCACCACCGCGATCATGTCGGACATCAGAGCACCTCCATCAGGCCGCCGCCCCAGGCCAGACCGGCGCCGAGAACCGCGTAGACGATCTTGTCGCCCTTGTGCAGCGAGTCCAGCCGCTGCGCGACCGCCGAGGGCATGCCGGCGGCGGCGATGTTGCCCTGCTTCTCCACGTTATGGATGCTGCGCTCGGGGGGGAGGTGCAGGTGGCCGAGGATGGAGTCCATCATCACCTTGTTGGCCTGGTGCGTGACGGTGTAGACGTCCTCGGCGTAAAGCTTTTTGGCGGCGGCGATCGCTTCAAAGGTCTCCACGGTCTTGCGGATGGAGAACTCCCGGATCTTCCTGCCGTCCTGCCAGAAATGCTTGGTGCTGTCGACATAGACGTCGGCGGCTCCGCTGGGCTCCGAGGCGTAGAACAGCGGTTCGACGCGCAAGCGTCCCGCGTGCTTGAGGGAGCAGACCTGGGCGGCGGCGCCGTCGCCCCAGATGTAGCCGTCGATGGAGTCCGCGGCGTAGTTCGTTCGCGTCGTATAGCAGGAGGTCTGGACGGTCAGCACGAACTCCGGCCAGGCTTCGTCGCGCAGGTCGCTCAGGTACTGCATGTGGCGGGCGAAAGAGGAGCACGCCGAGTTCATGTCGATGTGCGGGCCGGAGCGCACGCCCAGGTCCTTGGCGATGAAGCTGGCGGTATTGGGCACGGGATCGAAGGGCAAGTCGCAGTTCACGACCACCATACCGATCTGCCGGGGCCCGACGCCCGCCTGCGCGAGCGCTTTCTGGGCGGCGCGCACGCCCAAGGTGACCGTCGTCTCGCCGCGCGCGCGCGCGTGGACGATCGCTTGCGCCGGGTCGGCGTTCTTCGTCTTGACGATGTAGTCGCGCGAGAGGACCGAGCGGCGCTCGTAGATGCCCAGGCGCGAACTCACCCAGTCGTCGCCTTTCTTGAGGCCGACTTCCTTGTGCAGGAACTCGTTGTCGATGACGGTCTCGGGCAGGGCCCAGCCCATCCCGAGGACGTGGAAGGGAACTGACATCAGAGCCCGGAGATGGCTTCGCCGCCGTCGACGCGGATGACGGCGCCGTTGGCCCATCGCAGAGCCGGGCCGCACAAGCCGAGGATGAGTTCGGCGATGTCCTCGGGCGTCGTCAAGCGGTGGAACGGATTGCGCAGACGGGCCTGGGCTTTCATCAGGTCGAAGTTCGGGATCGCGTTGCCGGCGGGCGTGTCGGTGATGCCGGCCTGCACGATGTAGGAAGAGACGCCGTACGGCGCCAACTCCACGGCCATCGCGCGGCACGACGCCTCCAGCGCCGTCTTGGCCGCGGACACGGCCGCGTAGCCCTTCCAAGCGACCTCGTTGCCCTCGGAGGTCATGGCCACGACGCGGGCGTCCTTGGTGAGAAGCCCTTCCTTGCAGAGTTCACGGCTCCAGAGCAGATAATCGTAGCCCATCATGAAGATGGTGCGCGCGAAGTCCTCCTGGGTCAGGAGTTCCTCGCGGTACGGGATCCGGGATTCGGCCAGCGTGTGGAGGGCGTCGCAGCCTTTGTCGTGGAAGGCGGCGTTGATCGCGGACTTGACCTTTTCGGCGGGCAGGCCCAGCGCGTCGGCCAAACCCTTGATGGCCTGGCCGCGGAAATCCGGGGTCTTGTCTTCGATCATCAGGCGGCAGGAGCCGGCCGCGATCGACTGCATGAACAGGTGGACCTTGCCGGGGCCGGCGTTGGTCATGATGCTTTCGAAGACCTCTCCGCGGCCCTCGTCGTCGAATAGATTGACGTTATGGGTGACCAGCTTGACGCCCTGCGCGCGAATCTGGTCGAAGTGGGGCTTGATGACGGTGTCGACGGAACCTTCCTTGTCCTTATGGCCGATGAGGATGTTCAAGCCGGCGCGCGCCAGTCTTTTCGCCGTCGCGAGGCCGAAGCCCGACGAGCCTCCGAGCACGACCGCCCACAGGCCCGAGCCGCGGAAATCCAGAGGGTTTTTCTCGTTCACTCCTGACATTTTATCTCCTGGCCCGACGCGAATCATTGACCGAGGTCAATATATCGTCCCATGCCCGGCGCCTGGATCGTTAGCGGCGCGAGCGGCGAGCGATTATACATCATGAGGAGAGCGAAACGTCCGCTCAGCCGTCGTAGTCGAACGATAAATCGACGCGGACGTCCGGGTGCAGGCTTTGGCCGACCGGGCAGGCGCGCGCGGCGTTCTCCAGTTTCGCGCGGTAGCCGAGGGGCACCGATTTCGGCATGCCGACCTTGACCGGAAGCGCGCCGATGCGCCGTGTCGGCGCGGCCGCCATCTCCTTGGAAACCTCGGCGCGCGCGCCCTCGAACGGGACGCCGTCGCGCTTGGCGACGATGGCCATGGTCGTCAGGATGCAGGCGGCCAGTCCCGCGCCCACCAGGTCGGTCGGCGAGAAGCATTCGCCCTTGCCCAGGTTGTCTTTGGGCGCGTCGGTTTCGACGGTCGAGCCGGAAGGCCCGTGAGTCAGGCGGCAGCGCAGATTCCCGGCGTAGACGACGTTCATATTCACCATGCGCCTAATCCTAGCTTTTTCGCTAGAATGGCCGCATGGTAGAGACTCTCGATCCGAAATCGCTGACCGTGCTGGTGACCGGCGCCACCTCCGGCTTCGGCGCCGCGATCGCGCGCCGCTTCGCCGGAGCGGGCGCCAAGGTCGTGATCACCGGCCGCCGCGCCGATCGCCTGAAGGCGATGAAAGACGAGTTGGGCGTCCGTTGTCACGCCGTGGTCTGCGACGCGCGCGACCGGGACGCCTCGGACGCCATGCTGGCCGGGCTTCCGACGGAGTTCGCCGCGCCGGACGTCGCCGTCGCCAACGCCGGGCTGGCGCTGGGTCTGGAGCCCGCGCACCGCGCGGACATGAAGGATTGGGAGGACATGGTCGCGACCAACATCAACGGGATGCTCTACACGGTGCGCGCCATCCTTCCCAGCATGGTGGAGCGCGACCGCGGCCATGTCGTGCTGATGGGCTCGATCGCCGCGGATTTCCCATATCCGGGGGGGAACGTCTACGGCGCGACCAAGGCCTTCGTCGAGCAATTCGCGCTGAACCTGCGCGCCGACCTGCTCGGTTCCAACGTGAGGGTCACGGACATCGAGCCCGGCCTGGCGCAGACCGAGTTCTCTTTGGTCCGCTTCCACGGAGACGCGGAGCGGGCGCGCCGGACATATGAGGGAATTCGTCCGTTGAGCGGCGAGGACGTGGCCGAGACGGTGTTCTGGGCGACCACCTTGCCGCGGCATGTGAACGTCAACCGGCTTCAGGTGATGCCCGTGATGCAGTCCTTCGGGCCGTTCGTTTACAAGCGCGACCTCGCCTAAGGCGACGGCTGGACGGGCGCCGGCCCGCTTCCTACGAAGCCCGGGGTTAGGCGGTCGCGTTCCGGCGCCCGTCGAAATCGCGTCCTTCGACGCTCCTAGTGTAGTGTCTCCAACACTTCTTTACTTCTGGCGACTTTAGCCAGAATGCGCTCGGTCGTCGCGGTCCACGCGAATACTTTTGGGTTCTGATTGTGAGCATCCAGGT
>CAIQSZ010000121.1 GCA_903874575.1 uncultured Elusimicrobia bacterium | reverse complement strand
TCGGTCGTCGCGCTCGCCGTCGCCAAGCTGGGCGGCCTGCCGCATGATAAAATCAACGTCCACGGCGGCGCGGTCGCCCTGGGCCATCCGCTCGGCGCGTCGGGCGCGCGCATCATCGTCACGCTGCTGAACGCCCTGAAGATACGCGGCGCCAAGCGCGGCGTCGCCGGCATCTGCCTCGGCGGCGGGGAGGCGGCCGCCGTCGCCGTCGAACGTGTTTAAGCCTGCCCGCGAACCGTCCGTACCCGTTGAATCCGTTCATGAAAATCCCGATGAGGTGACCATGGCCAGCGACTTCAGTTTCGATGCCGTTTCCGACGTCGATCTCAACCTCGTCTCCGAGGTCGTCCAGGTCGCGATGAAGGAGATCACGAACCGCTTCGACCTCAAGGCGGCGAACGCGTCCATCGAGCTAAACGTGAAGGACAAGAAGCTCGTCGTGCGCGCCTGCGACGAGTTCAAGGTCGAGCAGGTCTACGACGTCCTGCTCACCCGCCTGGCCAAGCGCGGCCTGCCGATCAAGAACCTGACGAAAGGCAAGGTCGAGTCGGCCTTGGGGGCGACGGCGAAGGTGGAGGCCGCCATCGCTTCCGGCATCCCGACCGACAAGGCCAAGAAGATCCAGCAGGCTCTCAAGGACGCCAAGCTCAAGGTCAACGCCCAGATTCAAGACGGTCAATTGCGCGTGTCCAGCAAGTCGAAGGACGAACTCCAGGGGGCCATGCGGTTGATGCGCGAGGGGAGCTGGGAGCTGGATCTGCAGTTCAAGAATTTCCGCTAGTGGCGACCATGGTCCTGGGCGCGGTCGTCTCGAGGGCGGCGTGAAGGTCCTGCTTTTCGACATCGACGGCACTTTGATCCTCGCCGGGGGCTCCGGCCGCAAGGCGCTCAACCGCGCGGCGCTGAAGCTCTACGGCGTGAAGAACGTCTGCTCCGAGCTGACGCTGGCGGGCCGCACCGATTTATATAATTTCGGCGCGGCCCATCGCTTCGCGACCGGTGAGAAGCCGACGAAGCGGGCCGTCGAACGCCTCCAACGGGAATACCTCCGTCGACTTCCCTATTACGTCCGTTCTTCGATTCGAAATGGAATCTATCGCGTTCCCGCGGGCCTGAGGTCTTTGCTCAAGCGTCTGAGCCGAGATAAGACGGTTCTGCTGGGTCTGGGCACCGGCAACGTGGAGAAGGGCGCGCGCATCAAGCTCGAGCCCTCGGGCTTCAACGCCTATTTCGCGTTCGGCGGCTACGGCTCCGATTCGCTGCATCGCCACGTGCTCCTGCGCAAGGCCGTTCGGCGCGCCCGGGCGCTGGCTCCGGGCGCGTTCGAGAAAAGCGACGTCTACGTCATCGGCGACACGCCCCTGGACGTGGCGGCGGGCAGGAAGGCGGGCTTTAAAACCGTGGGCGTGGGCACGGGGTTCGCGTCGTGGAAGGAACTTAAGGCGTCGCGGCCCGACCACCTCGCGCGCGACTATCGGAACCTTCGGAAATGGCTGAGTTGGTTCCGTTGACGGATCGGATGCCGCTTTGGAGGCCGTAGATGAATAAACTCGTGGAATGCGTGCCGAATTTCTCCGAAGGCCGCGATCTAGCCAAAGTGCGGAAGGTCGTCGAGGCGGCGAAGTCGGCCGGGGTGTTCATCCTGGACGTGGAAACGGACGCCGACCATCACCGCTGCGTGCTCTCGTTGGCGGGCGCGCCGGACGCGTGCGTGGAGGCGTGCTTCCGCGCGGCGAAGACGGCGGCGGAACTGATCGACCTGAACGCGCACAAGGGCGAGCACCCGCGCATGGGCGCCGTCGACGTCATACCGTTCATCCCGCTCGCGGGCGTGACCATCGCGGACTGCGTGAAGCTGGCCGAGAAGTTGGGGGAACGGATCGGCGGGGAACTGGGCATCCCGGTGTACTTATACGACCACGCGGCGCGGCGTCCCGAGCGCAAGGACTTGGCGAACGTGCGCAAAGGCCAGTTCGAAGGCTTGAAAGAGCTCATCGGCAAGGACGAGAGCCTCAGGCCCGATTTCGGGCCGAACCTCGTCCACGCGACCGCCGGCGTCGTGGCCGTGGGGGCCCGCCGCCAGATCGTGAATTTGAATCTGAACTTGGACGTCTGCGACATGGCCGCGGGCAGGGACATCGCCAGGCGCGTGCGCGCGTCGGGCGGGGGGCTGCCGGCGGTGCGCGGCAAGGCGATCGAGCTGGCGGCGCGAGGGCAGGTGCAGATCTCGACGGTGCTGACCGACTACAAGGCCAGCTCGATGAAGCGGGTCCTGGACGAGGTCTCGGCGCTGGCGGCCGCGCACGGCGCGAAGGTGAAAACGGCGGAGATCGTCGGCCTCCTGCCGCGGCAGGCGCTGGTGGACTTCGCGCTGGAGTCGCTGAATCTGGAGAACTTCGACCCCGCCGTGAATATCCTGGAAAACCGTCTCGACGCGGTCGGCGCGGCCCAGCCCGCGGTCGGCTGGCGCGAGGCGGGCCGGCTGGTGGGCGAGGCCCTGTCGAATACCGACGCGACGCCCGGCGGCGGCTCGGCGGCGGCGATTTCGGCGGCGATGGCCTGCGGCCTGGGGCAGATGGCCGTCGGCATCACGCTGAAGTCCAAGAGACTGGACCCGGCCAAGAAGCCGGACCTGGAGCGCGCGCATGCCGCCTTGGGCGAGATGCGCGCGCGCTTCGACGCGCTGGCCGGCGACGACGCCCTGGCCTTCGACCACTTCATGGAAGCGACGGCTCTGCCCAAGGACGATCCGGCGCGTCTCGCGAGGGTTCAACTCGCCCTCAAGCACGCCGCCGAGGTGCCGCTGAAGACCGCCCAGCAGGCGGCCGGGTCGCTGGCGATCGCCAAGGCGGCGGCGCCGTTGGCCGGCGCGGCCGTGGCCTCCGACATCAACTGCGCCGTCCATCTCCTGCGCGCCGCGGCGCTGTGCGCGGCGGAGAACGTGCGCATCAACCTGGGCGGCATCAAGGACGCGGCGGTCGTCCGGGACTTCGAGGGCCGCCTGGAGAAGACGCTCGCGGCGTGCGCCTGAAGGCGTCGTGAACGTCATGGTCCGCCGCGCGTCGTCCTTGGACTGGACCCACGTCTCCCGGGTGTGCGCCGACTGCGGCGCCGGCGGCGCGCCCGTGGAGGAAGGCGAACGGGAGAAGTTCGCCGAGCACTGGATCGGCCCTTACCGGGAACTGCGGCCGGACTGGGCCTGGGTGGCGGAGCGCGACAGGGCCGTCGTCGGCTACCTGACGGGCGCGCCCGACACGCTCGCCTTCGAGAAAGAGCGCCGTCGGGTTTTCTTTCCGGGGCCCGACTCCCGGGATTTCTTTCCGCAGGCCGTGCGTCTCCGGCTGTGGACGGAGCATCCGGCGCACCTGATGTTGAACGTCATCGCCGACTACCGCGGCTTCGGCGCCGGCGCGGCGCTCCTGCGGGCTTTCTTCGCCGAATTGCGCCGCGCGGACGCGGCCTCCGTCCATCTCTTCTGCGGTCCCGGTTCCGCGGGCTTCTTCGAACGCATGGCCTTCCGCGCCGAGGCCGTCGTTTCGCCCGCGCCCGGACTGATCCTGCGCGCGATGACCCGCCCGGTCGAGGGGGCGTCCGTTTAAGCCGCGCTCCCGCGGGCCGATATCAGGAGACGTTCAGCCGGCGGCGGACGAGGCAGGCGCGCAGGGCGTCGCGGTCCTGGGGGGAGAGAACTTTCTGGGCCAGCAGGTCGAGGTGGGCGGGCTGCGTTGTCAAGGTCAGCTCGTTGACCAAGGCCAGGTCGGCCGGCAGCTTCCAGCCCAGCGCCAGGCCCAGACGCAGGCGGGACAGGTGCTGCTGGCCTTCTTCAAACGGAAGCAGGCGGGCCGAGGAGAGCAGTCCCAGCGAGCGGTGGACTTCGTCTTCCAGGCGAAGCTTGGCCGTCCCGGTCGAGAGTCCGGTCCGGGCTTCCTTCTCGCGCGCCACGACGGCGGCCGTGGAGCGCTCCAGCGCGGCCAGGATCTCGCTCTCGGTCCGGCCGAAGCCGGTCGCGTTCGAGAGCTGGAAGAAGTCCCCGATCACGCGGGTGCCCTCCCCGTACAGTCCGCGGGCGACCAGTCCCGCGCGCGTCAGGCTCTCGACCAGGCGTCCCACCGCGCCGGTCAGGGCCAAGGCGGGCAGGTGGACCAGGCAGGAGGCGCGCAGGCCGGTGCCCAGGTTCGTGGGGCAGGCGGTCAGGTAGCCGAAGTCGTCGCGGAACGCGAAATCCAGCCCGGACGACAGGCCGTCGTCCAGCCGGTCGGCCGCCGCGTGCGCCTCCCGCAGGCGCAGGCCGGGCAGGAGCGCGGCCAGGCGCAGGTGATCCTCCTCGTTGACCATCGCGACCAAGGACTCCTTCTCGCCGACGATGACGCCGCGCGAGGCGGGACGGGAGGCCAGATCGGGGCTGATCAGGTGGCGCTCGACCAGGAAGGCGCGGTCGGTCTCGTCCAGATCGGCCAGCTTGAAGTAGGCGGCGTCCTTGAGCCCGGCCCCGCGCGCCGCCGCGAACGCCGTCTCCAGCACGCGCTTGAGGCCCGCCGGTCCCAGGCGCGCGGGAAACGGCGCGCGCAGGTTGCGCGCCAGGCGCACCCGCGTCGAGAGCACGACCGCGTGCTCGGGCCCTTCGGCCTCGGCCCAGCCCGTGCGGAAGCGCAGCATCGTCTGCAGCTGCATCTCAGCGCCTCCCCGGCGTTTTGCCGCGGTGCCGGTAGGCTCCGGCATGGACGCGCGGCAGGAGGTCCCTCACCTGGGCGGCGAAATGGTCGTAGCACTGGGGACAACCGAAGCGCCCGCTCTCCTTGAACTGCGCGAACGAGGTCCGGCAGCCGGGGCAACGCCCCGGATGCGCGCGCGCCCGGGCCGTCAACTCCGACAGGGCCGCCAGCAGCGCGTCCGCGGCGTCGGCGGGCTGGAACGCCGTCGCGCACGTCGCGCACAGCGCCGCCTGCTTGACCTGGTTATGGACCACGGTCTGGACCAGCACCGTCGCCTCGCGCTGACCGCAGGATCGGCAGATCACCCCGCCATTATACGAAGGCGGCGGGCCATACGGATAACGCCTTGCGGTCCATTCCCCGGCGCGACGGGGGCGTCGCTACGGCAATGGACGCTCCCGTGTTCCGCAAGCCCGTCACTCCGGATTGCCAAGTCGCAGGCGGGATCGAATCCTCCCGACGTCGCCCGACAGATATGAGGTCACGGACCAATAAATCATACCGACCACCACCACCCCGAGAATAGGAACCTTCATGGTAACGGCGGCGCCCGCAACTAACAAGCCGAAAGAAGTCAATGCAACCATCATGAAATCGCGAAGAAATTTAAGTATTTCTTCTAGAGGATGTAAGAAGGTCTTCGCTTGCAAATCCGCCAAGGCCGTAGGACCATATAACTCGTCGCCGATAATCACCTTATGACCGTTCAATATGTATGAGCGAAGATGCTGCCCGAGCCAATTCGGGGCAGTTCGAGCGTCCGCCAATAAACTCCCATAGTATCTCAGGATAATCCGGAAATGGCGAGGGGCGACGGCTTCGGAGGCGTTGAATGCCATGATCGCCTTGGCGATGGAACTACCCGTCCGGAGGACCATATGCTCCGAAGCTTCTTGTCCGATCTGGATCAAAACTTGTATATGGGCCGCACGAAGGGAATCTTGCCGATGTGGAGAATAATCCATATATGCGCCGGAGATTTCTTCTCTTGTGAGCCCTCTTAGAAGAGCTAATGCGGGAGCGGAAATCCACGGTGCGCCCCGTTGCTTCTGG
>CAIQSZ010000120.1 GCA_903874575.1 uncultured Elusimicrobia bacterium | reverse complement strand
CTACACGACGCTCTTCCGATCTGTGACCCTGGACGCCGCCGACGGGATCGTCTACGCCACCGGCAAGAGTTCGGAAACCTTCAGCGGCCACGGCTACAGCGTGACCTGGCTTCAGGGTTACGCCACGGACACGGGCCAGCCGGTCTGGTCGCAGAGCACGAATCCTTTAGGACCGCTGGGAGGTCTGGGGGCGGGAAGACCCGGGCCGCTGGTCACCGAGGAGATGGGCGTGTCGGTCGAACGCTGGGGCGGAGACAATCTCCTTTTGGCCGGACGTTTCCCGGACGGATTGCCCGGAAGATGGGCCGGACATCGCAGAAACCTGTCGTCGGACGCCGCGCCGCTGGCGACCTCCAATATCAACGGCACGATCCGGACCAGCGGCTTCAGTCCGCCCGTGCGCGGCTTGGGCGTAGGACTCGAGCCCGCGACCCCCTTGAGGGGCTGGACCGCCGGGTTCAAGCCGACGGCGACGGCCGAGACGTCCGGCTATAATGCGCTCGACTACGTCTTCAGCAAGTATACGCCCGCGACGAAAGGCACCACCGAATACACGTTCGTCCCTCTTTGGATCAACGAGAATTGGGCGGGAGACTGCTGCTACGACTCGCCCTCCCGCTTGGCGATCGCGCCTTCCGGAACCCTCTACAGCCTGGCCGGCGAGACCTCGAATGGGAGCAACTATAGCTTCATGGTCATCTCGGTCAGTTCGAAAGGCGTCCCGAACGCGTGGACCTACCAGGGCACGGCCGGCGGACTCAATGTGTCCGACGCCCTGGCGCTGTCGCCGAACGGCTCGCAGGTGTACGTGCTGGCCAAGACCAGCGAGACGGGCAAGGGCTACGCCTCGCGCCTCATCGCTTTCAACGGCTCGGGGATACTGCAGTGGGTGCGCGATCTGGCCTCGGACACGCAGCCGTTGCTCGATTCGGTCATGACCGTGGGACCTCTCGGCCTGATCTGGATCGTCGAGTCGAAAAGCGGCTGGCTCCTGTCCTTCGACGGTGCCGGCAACCCGCAGGGACTGCCCCTTCAACTCCCGTTCAACGCGGGATCGAACTACTATATCGGCGACATCGCGGCCGACGACCTCGGGAATCTGTACGTCTCCGGCAGCAAGGACAACGACGCCTGGGTCGCCCGCTACAACACCCTCGTCCAACCGGCGCCGCCGTCCTGCGGCATCCTCGGCGCGTACAACTACCCCAATCCGTTCGACAGCCGCTCGGGGCCGACCACGATCCACTATGAACTGGCCGCGGACTCGAACGTGAAGTTCGCCGTCTACGACCAGGTCGGGGCCAAAATCCGCGAGTGGAGCTTCTCCCAGGGCGGACCCGGCGGCTATACTGGAACCAACGAGTTTTCCTGGGACGGAACCTCGTCCGGAGGAAGCAAGGTCCTCCGTGGGATGTACATGGGCCGACTGTCCGTCACGCCGAACAACTGCGCGTCGGTAATCCAGATTGGAGTCAAACACTGATGAAATCATCACTATCGCCGTGGGCGCGAATCCTGGCGGCGGCGGCCCTCGCCCTGGCCGCGGCGGGGGAGGCGAACGCCGTCATCACCCGCCAGTGGATCACGTTCCTGACGACCTCAAGCATCGGCCACGACGTGGCCGTGGCCCCGGACGGAGCTTCGATATACGTCGCCGGCCAGAACGACGGAAGATATTCCCTGCAGAAATTCAACGCCGTCGAAGGCAGCACTCAGGTCGCGTACTCCACGACCACCGGTTACGCCCTGGGGGTGGCCG
>CAIQSZ010000119.1 GCA_903874575.1 uncultured Elusimicrobia bacterium | reverse complement strand
TTCAAGGACGAGGACGAGCCCAAGGGCTACTACATCGAAGAGACCATCCAGGGTCAGACCATCCGCGACGTGCTGTCCGACATCCAGTACTCGGACTACGAGCTGGTGAAGATGATCAAGGAGACCGCCGACGCGCGGGTGAAGGCCGGGGCGATCAAGCCGCGCGAGGCCGCCGACTTGGTGGACCGCTACGAGTCCGTCCTGGCCGAGTACACTTACGTCGATCACCTGCCGTCCGCCGACGAAAACCATCCGCGCAGGCGCGCGTCCGACGCCGCCGCTCCGGCCGCGCCCGCGGCGCCGGCCGTAAAGCCGGACGAACCGGTCTCCCAGGCGACTTGACGGGCATCGCGGCCGTTCCGTTGCTGGCCGACGGTGCCGGAGGAACATACCCACGCTATGGCTACCTACGATAAGCATCTGTACATGATCGTGCATCCGGTGAACGCGCTCGTCGCGTCCCAGCTGCCTCCCGAGGAGTTCGCCGAGCACTACACGACCGGCAGTTCGAAGCACTACGAGGGCAAGGTCATCTTCGCCGAGCTCGACGTCGCTTTCCGCGATCCTCACTTCGAGATCGACCACTACCTGGCGCTGACGGTCCCGCATCCCGGCGGGGCTCCGAAGAAGACGAAGTTCATCTCTTCTTACGGCGTGCTGGAGCACGTCGATCTTCAGGCCCTCAAAAGCCTGTACCTGGTGACCACCAACGGCAAGGCGCTGGCGCTGAAGCCTCAGCCTTATTCCGCGATCAACGAGCTCGGGCTGGTCCGCGTCTATCAGGAGATCTGCCCGCTGACCAGCCTGGTCGCTTCGACTCTGGATCAACGCTCGTTCGGCAAGTATCTCACGACGCAGACGCGCTCGAAGGGCGCGCCGAAGGTCCTGTTCACGCAGTACGAGTTCGACGTGGAGACTTTCCTGCGCCTCAACAAAAATCGGGACCTGATGGAATGCCCGATTCCGGACACCTATCCGAACCGCCTGCACGACTATCTTCTCGAGCTCAAGGAAAAGACCGAGAAGATGACGAAGACGATCAACCTGAACTCGACGCTGAGGGTCGCGTCGTGGAAGCTGATCCGTCACGGCTTCTGGTTCGCGGCCGCCGACCAGCTGGTGTTCTTCCCGATGCCTTCCGTCAAGGAACTCGAGAAGGACTACTACGATTGGTGGCGCGCCGCTTACTGAGCGGGCGCGGTCTTATCGCGTGAGGCGCCGGTGCGCGGCCTCGCCCATGGAAAGGGCGAGGCCCGCCAGCGCCAGCCCGGCGGGCACGTCGACCAGGTAGTGCCAGCCCAAGGCCACCGTCGACGCGACGACCAGCGCGTTCAACGCCAGGACGGGCCAAAGCGTCCGGCGGTCGCCGGCGGCGGCGTAGACCGTCAGCGCGGCCCACGCCACGTGGAACGACGGGAACGCGATCATCCCGCCCCATATGGTCGTCACCGGCGACCGGGAGTGGACCTGCGAGAATTTCATATGGGTCGCGCGCTGGACCCACGAGAAGTGCGGACTGTCGATCATCCCGGCGGGGCCGGAGCTGGGGAAGAACCAGTAGAACAGGCAGCCGGCCAGGGTCGCGTAGAGGGTCGCATGCAGGAACACGCGCGAGCGCCGCGCGTCGCCGCGCAGCAGGGGAAGCATGGGAGCCAGCGCGAGCTGAAGGTCGGTCGACTCATACGCGCGGTTCAGCCACCAGCGCAGGATCGGATGCGCGGCGAGCCGGTTCAGGGCCGCCGCGGTATCCCAGCCGAGCCGGCGGTCCCAGGCGAGGAGCGCGGCGTCGATGGGCTCGTGCGGCGTGTACTGGATGCCTTGCACCAGCGCGCCCAGCGCCAGCATGGTCAGCGCGTACGCGCCCAGGCAGGTCAGCCACGCGTGCGCCGCATCGCGCCGGGCGCTCGGGCTGGCGCCGGTCAGCCACGCGTTGAGCGCCGCGACGGCGGGGATGACGAACAGGCGGGGGAAATAGACGGCCCCGGTGTAGTTCGGGCCCAGCGCGTTGGCGGCGCACAGCGACGCGGCGAGCGCGAAGGCGGCCAGCAGCCAGGACGCGAGCCACAGGTCCTCGCGCGCGGGGCCCATCGGTCTATTGGGTGTAGCCGAACTCTTTGAGCGCGCGCGCGTCCTTGCGCCAGTCCTTGCGGACCTTGATCCAGATCTCGAGCTGGACCTTGCGTCCCAGGAAGTCCTCGAGCCGCGCCTGGGCGCGCTCGGTGAGCTTGCGCAGGTCGTGGCCGGCTTTGCCGATCAGAATCCCCTTCTGCCCGTCGCGTTCGACGAACAAGGTCGCGAACACCTCGTCGGGCCGGCCCTGGTTCTCGCGGAACGCGTCCACGACCACGGCTGTCGCGTGCGGGATCTCGTCGTGGTAGAGCTCGAACACCGCCTCGCGCACGATCTCGGAGGCGAAGAAGCGCTCCCAGCGGTCGGAGAGGTGTCCCTTCTCGTAGAACGCGGGGGACTCCGGCAGGCGCGCCGTGATCTCGGCCTTCAGCGCCTCCACCCCGTCGCCCTTCAGCGCGGAGAGGCGGAACGTCTTCGCGGGCTTGAGCGCCGCGGCGTACGCCGCCTCCAGCGCCGCCAGCTTCTTGTCGTCCTTCACGCGGTCGCACTTGTTCAGCGCCAGCAGGACCGGCGTGGCCTCCCGGATCGGCGTGGACTCCACCTTCGCGGGATCGGCCTGCGCCGCGTCCACCATATACACCACCAGATCGGCGTCGTCGCGCAACGCGCGCGTGGACTCGGCGCGCAGGGCCTTCTGCAGATGGTCGCCCGGATTGTCGATGAGCCCCGGCGTGTCGAGGAAGCACGCCTGGAAGCCCTCGCCCTCCAGGATGCCGAGCAGGCGGTGGCGCGTCGTCTGCGGCTTGGGCGACACGATCGACAGCTTGAACTTCAGCAGCGCGTTCATCAGCGTCGACTTGCCGACGTTCGGCAGGCCCGCCATCGCCACGAATCCGGCTTTATGG
>CAIQSZ010000118.1 GCA_903874575.1 uncultured Elusimicrobia bacterium | reverse complement strand
CTCATGCGCCTGTCGGGCAGGAGAATCCTCTCGGTTCCGGCCGCGCTCTACGTCGACGGCATGCGCGGCGTCCCGCTGGTGATGGTGATCCTCTGGTTCTTCCTGCTCGCGCCGATTTTCATCGGCCGCCCCATCGGAGCGGAAATCTCGGCCGTCATCACCTACAGCGCTTTCGAGGCGGCCTACTTCAGCGAGATCGTCCGCGCCGGCATCCAGTCCGTCCCGCGCGGCCAGGCGCTCGCCGGGCGGGCGCTGGGGATGAGCGCGAGCCGGACCATGAGGCTGGTGATCCTGCCGCAGGCGTTTCGCAACATGCTGCCGGTCCTGCTGACGCAAACCATCATCCTATTCCAGGACACGTCCCTGGTCTACGCCATCGGCGCCTACGACCTGCTCAAGGGCTTCGAGACGGCGGGAAAGAACTACGGCCGCCCCATCGAGGCCTATCTGCTGGCGGCCGCCGTCTATTTCGCCGTCTGCTTCGCGCTTTCCACGCTGGTCAAACGCCTGCAGCGGAGGCTCGCCGTCGCCCGTTGAACGAGGAACATGATCGAACTCAAGAACGTGTCCAAATGGTACGGCGCCTTCCAGGTGCTGAACGACTGCTCCGTGCGCATCCGCAAGGGCGAGGTGGTGGTGGTCTGCGGGCCGTCGGGTTCCGGCAAGTCGACTTTGATCAAGACCATCAACGCGCTGGAGCCGTTCCAGCAAGGCGAGATCGTCGTCGACGGAGTCCCGGTGCACGATCCCAAGACCGACCTGCCGAAGCTACGCAGCCGCGTGGGCATGGTCTTCCAGCACTTCGAGTTGTTCCCCCATCTGTCGGTCACGGACAATCTCACCCTGGCGCAGGTGGAGGTGTTGGGGCGCGGGGCCGACGAGGCGAAAAAACACGGCTTGAGGTATTTGGAGCGCGTGGGCTTGCTCGCCCATAAGGACAAATATCCCGGACAGCTTTCGGGCGGTCAGCAGCAGCGCGTCGCGATCGCGCGCGCGCTGAGCATGGACCCGATCGTGATGTTGTTCGACGAGCCCACTTCGGCGCTCGATCCCGAGATGGTGGCGGAGGTGCTCGACGTGATGGTGAGTCTGGCCAACGACGGCATGACCATGGTGGTGGTCACGCATGAAATGGGCTTCGCCCGCGGCGTGAGCGACCGAGTGATCTTCATGGATACGGGCGGCCGCATCCTGGAGGACTGCTCCAAGGACGACTTCTTCAATAATCCCGCCGCCCGCCGGCCTCGCACCCAGGAGTTCCTCAACAAGGTGCTGAGGCGCTGACGCGGCCGTCTTTCGCCCTCAGATCCCGAATCGATCCAGGATTTTCGCCCACAACGTCACGGTGATCAGGCACAGCGGGGTGCCGACGCCCATCATCAAGGAGCTTAAACTCGCGTCGAGGCCGTTTTCCTCCACGATGGTCGCCGCGACGATCATCGGCCCCAGCGCGGACTCCAGGATGGCGACGCGGACCGTCTCTCCTCCTCGGCCGAAAAAGCCCGCGAACAGCAGTGCGATCCCGGCCGGCGCCAGCACCAGCTTGTAGCCGAGCCCCCAGGCCAGCGCCTCCCGCTCGCGCCGAATCAGAGCCGGATCGAAGCGCAGGCGGGCGCCGATCGAGATCAGCGCCAGCGGAGCCAGAATCCTTCCGCCCGCGGCGAGCGCCGCCGTCAACGCCGGGGAGAACTCCCATCCTCGCGACAGCAGGCCCGCCAGCAGGGCCCACGACGGCGGAAAGCGCGCCAAACGCTTGAAGACCGCGCCCGCGTCGGGGCGGCCCATCGAATAATAGGAGGCGGTCGCCAGCGCCAGGGTCATCAAAAGAAGAAAAGTCCCCGGCTGGTCGGCCCGCACCGCGATGGAGACCGCGCCCTCGCCTTCCAGGGCGCGCAGGAGCGCGTAGCCGACGAACACGGTGTTGCTCAGCCCGGCCGTCAGCACGAGCGCCCCGGTCACGCGCGCGCTCCAGCGCCGACGACGGCCCAAAACGGCGAAGAGCGCGGCCGAGCCCGCGAACACCAGCCATGCCGCCGAGGCCGGCGCCCAATACGACGCGTCCCACGCGAAGGCGTGCATGGAGCGCACGATCATCGCCGACAACGGCACCCAGACGATGAAGTGGGTCAGACCGACGAACACGCGCGGGGGAACACGGGCGCGGCGCAACGCGAATCCCGCCGCCATCCACATGAAGACCATCGCCACCGCGAACACGTCATATTGTACGAGACTTAAGGAGGCTCAGCGCGGCGACGGCGCCTTCTTCGCGGACTTCGGCTTCTCGGCCAGGAAGGCGCGGAGGATGTCCATCGTCGTGACGATTCCGCACAGCGCGCCGTTACGGATGATCAATACGCGGTGGATGCGCCGCGCCAGCATCATCCGGGCGACGTCCTCGACGGGGGCGTCTTCCTCGCAGCACAGGCCGCCGGGCGTCATGATCTGCTCGACGCGGCGGGCGTCGGGATGCTCGTAGTGGAACCCGGCGGCCGTCGCGGACTCGTCGGTCTCCCTCTGGTAGAAGCCGACTTCGCTCGGCGAGGCCTCCCGTTCCGCGCGGACCAGGTCCGTCTGGGAGACCACGCCCAGGATCTTGCCTTCGCCGTCCACGACGGGCGCTCCGGTGATGCCGCCGTCGCACAGCGTCCGGGCCAGTTCCTTGAGGGTCATGTACGGCGTGACGGTGACCACGTCCTTGCGCATGATGTCCTTGGCGAGCATGCGGGCCTCCCTGTCCGTCTGAATCCCGGACGACGATCCTACGTTAGCAACGATCCTGCGCGCCCCCGGAGGCGATCAGCGGCCGCGCGCTTTGACGTTGAAGCGGCGGAAGTGGGAGTTGACGGCCTCCCCGTCGCGGGTGGTGCCGCGCGTCGCGACCTCGTGCTCGCCGCAGCGCGCGTCGTCCCAGTCGAACCACCACAGTCCGCAGGCGTGGCGGCACGGGTGCCAAGGTCCGCCGTCGATGGAGATCTCGGCCTCGAGCAGGGCTTCGGACGCGCTGACGCGGAACGTGTAATGGCCGGGGGCGACGGTTTCCTCGGCCGCGGGGCAGTCGATCTCGATGGTGGCGTTCATGACCGTTAGTTACGATATCGCGCGACGGTTTGTCCAGTCCGATCCCGCCGCTCAGCGCGCGTGATCGGCCGTCAACTCGAACACGAAGCCGTTCGCGTCCTCGGCGAGGACGCGGAAGCGACGGTCTTGGCCGATGAGTCCGCGCAGGCCGGCGAATTTCGACGAGCACAGTCCGAAGCGCGCCGAGAAGGTCTCGGCCAGGGTCCGCCGGGTCTGTTCGGGAGACAAGCGCGCGTTGGCCAGGTCGGACCACTTCCGCCAGACGCTCTTGTCCCAGTAGTACATGAAGGTCGGGTCCATGATCACCGGGTAGCGGAAGCGGTCGGCGTAGAAGAACAGTTCGGGCGGTTCGTCCCAGTCGCAGGTGTAGACGATCTCGCCGGCCGGAACGCGTTCGTTGAGCGTCTTCGCCAGCGCCGCGAAGCGCGGCGCTTTGACGCCCCTGAAGTCCGCGCGCACGATGCGCGCCTCCACGCCGGAGGCCAGCCCCATCGCGGCCAGCAGGACGAACGGCCCGGCCTGACCGGCCCAGCCCCAATCCCGCCGCAGTTCCTCCTCTCCGTAGCCGCGAAAAAGATCGGTGAACGCGAACGCGGCCAGCAAGGCGCACAGCGGGACCGAGTATTCGACGAAGCGCTTCGACCCGCAGGTCAGCGCGACCGCGACGGCCGCCATGGGAATCAGCGCGCGGGTGCGCTCGGACAGCGCCGCGCGCCGGTGGAGCAGGACGAAGGCGAGGGCGCCGAGGTGCGCGACGAGGACGATGTGCGCGCTCAGGAACTGGCGCGTATCCAAGGGAAAGAACTCGCCGCCCAGGTACAGGTTCACCTTGTTCGTGAACGCCAGCGCCATCACGTAGAAGTTCTGCACGTAGAAAAAGGTCAGGTTCTTCGGGAAGTACGGATGGACGAGCATGGCCGCCAGGAACGCCCCGAAGCCGGCCAGCACCAAGCCGCGCTCGTCGCGGTCCTCGACGGCCTTCAGGTACGCCCAGCGCAAGACGGAGAACGCCTGCGGCAGAAACGCGGCCACGTACGAGAGCGGATAGAGGAAGCTCATCGCCGCGAAGGCTTTCCGGCGGCCGTTGAGCAGGAAGTGCACGCTCCACAGCAGCATCAGCACCGAGAGGACTTGCGGACGCGGCACCAGCATGCGCCACCAGAAGTAGCCGCCGCCCAGCATGAGGACCCAGAGCCAGTACAGGCGCGCGCGGACCTCGTTGAGCGCCAGGATCAGGTAGAAGCTGGTGAACATCAAAGCCGACAGCAGGACCGTCGCCAGCTTCCCGCCGAACGCGAGGTCGCCGAAGGTGAACGGGAGCAGCCAGAGGTGGAACAGCGGCGAGCCGTCGCTGAAGCCCTCCCGCCACAGGCTGAACCACGCCCAGGGGAAGCCGTCGCGCAGGAGCCCGCGGGTGCGCAGTATCCAGGCCAGCTTCAGGTGGTAGTAGCCGTCCTCCTCGGGGAGGAACGGGGTCTGGAATTGGAAGTAGGCGCAGAGCGCGGCGGCCGACAGAAAAACGGCCAGACACTCCCAGGCCAGGCGTCGCGGTCGGCTCATGCCCTTAAATTGTACGAAATGCGATTCGGCCCGACGAAGTGATAGCATCGTCCCATGGAGCTTCGCCCCGGAGCGTCGATGCTGTTCCTCGCGCTCGCGTCCGCTCCCGCGGCGGCCGCGCGGCCGGCGATAGTCGAGGCGATTTCGGTCGAACTGAGCCTCGATCCCGCCGCGCGCCGCTTCGTCGGGACCGCGACTTTGGCCGTGCGCGCGCCCGCGGGCGGCGCCGACGCGGTCGCGCTCGACGCTGCGGGCCTGACGGTTGCGGGCCGCCCGCGGCCGGGCGAGCCGTTCCTTTGGGACCTGGGGCGTGAGTTGGCCCCCGGGGCGACCGCGGAGGTGCGCGTCGGCTATTCGGGCGGCGCGGCCGAGGGCGGGGCCTGGTTTCCCTCGCCCGCCGGGGCCGGCGCGCGCGTCGCGTTTTCCGCGGCGATTACGGTCCCCGACGGCCTGACCGCGATTTCCAACGGCCGGCTCGTCTCTCGGACCGCGGGGTCGCGGCCGGGGACGACGCGGTTCGCGTGGGCGCAGAAAAGCCCGATGCCGGCGGCGCTGGCCGCGCTTTACACCGGCCGCTACGCGG
>CAIQSZ010000117.1 GCA_903874575.1 uncultured Elusimicrobia bacterium | reverse complement strand
TTGAACGAGGGCGCCTCGGTCGGAACCAGCATGAACTCCTGCACGTCCAGGCCGGAGTCGGCGTGTTTTCCGCCGTTGATCACGTTGAGCATGGGCGCGGGCAGGAGCCAGCGGTCCTCGGGCAGGCCGTAGGCCTTGCGCAAATACGCGTAGAGCGGGAGCTCGGAGGACGCGGCCTGCGCGCGCGCGGCCGCCATGGAAACGGCCAAAATGGCGTTGGCGCCGAGGCGGCCCTTGTTGGGCGTGCCGTCGAGCGAGATCATCTTGGCGTCCAGCCCGGCCGCGTCGGCGGCGTCGAGACCCTTCACGGCCCCGGCCAACTCGCCGTTCACGTGGGAGACGGCCTTCGACACGCCCTTGCCGAGGAAGCGGGACTTGTCGCCGTCGCGCAGCTCGACGGCCTCGTGCGCGCCGGTGGAGGCGCCGCTGGGGACGGCCGCGGAGCCGATGGAGCCGTCGGCCAGCGTCACGTCCGCGGCGACGGTCGGCAGGCCGCGGGAGTCCAATATCTCGAGCGCACGGACGGATTCGATCTTAGCCATTAGAATTTCCCCTGTAAGAGTTTCTTGCCCGCGTCCAACATCTCCTGTAGACGCTTGGAAGAGTGCGCCTCCGCGTATACGCGGAAAACGGACTCGGTGCCGGAACTGCGCAGACCCAGCCAGGCCCCGTCGCGCAGAATGAACTTGAAGCCGTCGGTCTGGTCGACGCGCCAGACGGCGGCGCCCGCCAGTTCGAGCGGAGGCTTGGCCTTCAGCCGCTCCTGCAGCTCGATGACCTGCCGCTGGCGCTCCATGTGGAAGTTGAACCGGGTATGGTGGAACTCCCCCAGCTTCTTATGCAGACGGCTACGCACCGACGAGAGGGACTTTTTCTCGCAGGCCACGAGTTCCAGCATCAGAAGGCCCGCGAGCAGGCCGTCTTTCTCCGGGACGTGGCCGCGGATGGACAGCCCGCCGGACTCCTCGCCCGCGAGCAGGAAGGAGCCCGAGCGCAGGAGCTCGCCCAGATACTTGAAGCCGACCGGCGTCTCGCGCGTCTCGCAGCCGTGGGACTTGGCGACCGCGTCGATGAAGTGGGACGTCATCACGGAGCGGGCCGCCTTGCCTTTCAGCCCGCGATGGGCGGCCAAATGCTCGTAGGCGAGCGCGATCACGTCGTTGGCCGGGATATATTCGCCGCCCGCGTCGAGCACGCCGAAGCGGTCCGCGTCGCCGTCGCACGCCAGGCCCAAATCGAGTTTTTTCGCGCGGACGAGTTCGATCAGCTCGCCCAACGCCTCAGGCGTCGGCTCCGGGGCGCGCCCGCCGAACAGCACGTCGCGATCCTCATGAAGCGCGACGACCTCCACGCCCAGCCGCTCCTCCAGGAACGGCCGCAGGTAGCGGCGGCCCGAACCGTGCATCAGGTCCACGCCGACGGACAGCTTCGCCTTCCGTATCGCTTTCACGTCGAGCAGGCTTTCGAGCTGGTCGAAATAGGATTTGCGAAAATCGATCGTCTCGGTCCACGACTCCTTGACCGAGCGCTCGTCGGACATCGCCTTCACGGAGTGGTCGCCGAGCAATTCCACGCGGCGCTCCAGGTCGTTGGTGACGGCGGGCGAGGCCGCCCCGCCCCAGTACGGCATCCACTTCAAGCCGTTGTACTGACCGGGGTTGTGCGACGCGGTGACCATCATGCCGCCGACCGCCTTATGGGCCAGAACCGCCCACGCGGCGGCCGGGGTCGGAAGGTCGGCCGCGGAAAAGAGCGTGCGCACTCCGTCGGTGGCCAGGACCGCGGCGACCTCCTTGGCGAACTCCTCGGACAGAAAGCGCGTGTCGTAACCGACCACGACGGTCGGCACCCGGCTGGGCGTGGCGCCGCCCAGGAACTGCCGGTATTCGTCGCTGTTATGGCCGACCTCCGGGCTTTCCTTGACCGAGCCCGCGGCCGCGTGCGCGACCCGGCGCACGTTCGAGAACGTGAACTCGTCCGACACGACTCCGCGCCAGCCCGACGTGCCGAATTTGATCATAGGTGGAGCATATTAGGATAAGGCGGACCCCCGGGTCAACCGAGGCGGCCTGGCACCCGCGGCGCATGAGTCTTAAGGCCCATTGACATCTGGTTCTTAGGACCTATTGCACATCCGGCCTCCCGGGGCTATGATGGCAGGGTCGGGGAAAAACGCCGATGAACGCCCCCCTGAAAGCCGTCGCCGCTCTTGCCCTGGCCCTCGCGGCGGGGGCCCCCGTTTCCGCCACGACGACGAAGCGCCCCGTCTCCGACGAATTCGTCGGTCTCATGGGACCCAACGAGTGCTACGCCTCCCAGTGCCCCGGGGAGCTTTCCACCGCCGAAGCCGCGCTGGATCCGAAGATTCTGGAACGACAGCAACTCGCCGACGGCTCTTACGCCTATCTGAAGCAGACCGCGGACGGCTCGCTCCTCCAGCTCAAGGACGGATCGTGGGCCTGGACCGGCTCAAGCACGCGGTCCCGGCCCGCGAGTCTCGAAACGCTGGCGCAGAGCCCGGAGCTCCCGCAGAGCCTCCACGACGCCGCCCGGCAGGCCCTCCAGGACAAGGCGGCCGTCCCCGCGAAAAGCGCCGAGGCGCGCGGCCCGGTGAACGCTCTCGGCGGGGCTTCGGCGACCGCGGTTGCCTCGACGCCGGCCGCCGAACCCGACCCGAGCAATCTCGCGGGACTCGGCGAGATCATCACCGCCGGCTTGGCGGCGGGCTCCGGCGCCTCGGCGGTCGCCTCCGCCTCGCGGATATCCCCCGGCGACGTCGCCGGGACGGACGGCGGCGCTCAGTCCGGCCTCGATGCAGGGCAGCCCCCCCCGGCCTCCGCGTCCGCCGGCGGCGTGATCGACCCGGGCAGCTACGGTTTCGTCAGGACCCGCAAGGCCGCCGGCTCCACTTTGGCCCTCCTGGGCAGCGACCTGGAGACGAACGCCAAGGCGGGCGGCGACTCCGCCGGCGCCCCGAAGGGCTCGCATCTCTTCAGCCACTAAAACATTCTGGGCCTATGGACCCAGTTTATTTCGGGCCCTTAGCCTCCTCCGCCGACTCTTCTTTTCGTCTATCATAACAGCAGTATGAGGAGAGCGATCTTGGCGATGGCGGCGTTCGGCGCGGCTCTTGGAGCGCACGCCCAGGGTTTCCCGAACACCGATCCGCTGAGCCAGAAGATTGCAATGAGGTGCATCCGCGATCCGCAGAACTGCGGGGATGCCTATATCTCCGTCGGCGGCATAGCGGTCAAGTATAAACCGACGCCCAGCCTAGCGCCCGCGGCAAGCGCAACCCGCCTAGGACTACAAACGGCTTACCCGCTGAAACCCGCGAAAGCGATAAAGGTTAATTCAATCCTCCGCAAGGCCAGACCTCAGTTGGACGCTGCCGCGCAGACACGAGCGCTCAAGACTTAGAATCGCGCGCGCAGCGAGTACTGGAGCACGTCTCCCAGGGCTCCGCCCGGCGACCAGCTGAACCCCGCGTCCAGGCCCTTCCACTCGACGCCGAAGCCCAGGCAGACTCCGCCGAACGCGCCGGCGTCCGCCCGCCCGGAACGCCAGCCCGCGCGCCCGGAGGCGCTCACGCCGGAAGCGACCTCGACCGTGCGCTCCGCGCCCAGCGCCCAGGACGCGGCGTCGCGGCGCGGCTGGTCGAGTTCCGCGGCGAGCAGCCAGCCCGCCTTCGGCTTCCAGCCCGCGCCGGCGTACAGCGTCGCGGGCAAGGGGTCGGACCCGGAGCCGAGGGCCAGCCGGCCGAACGCGTCGCGCACGCCGCCGCCGAACGACCAGGCGCCGCGGCGCGCCAAGGCGCCGACGTCCGCGGTGAACGCGCCCGCGTGCGCGGCGTCGAGCGTGGAGTCCACGTACTTGAGCGTGCCGCCCAACGCCAAGCCTTCGCCCAGATCGCGGCCGTAGGAGAGCGCGAACGCGCGGTCGGACGCGCCGAATGAGCCCGTGGGAGCGTCGGTCTCCACCAGGCCGCGCCGGTCGACGGCGCTCGCCGTCAAGCTGTACACGGACAGGGCGGCCACGCCCCACGCCGTCGGACGCGCGCCTTTGTCCGTCCACGCGACGACCGGCACGCTCAGGACGGCGTAGTCGTAGTTCAAGCCCTCGAAGCGCGCCTCGCGGCCGGCGGCCGCCTCGATGCGCTCCAAGGCCGCCAGGCCCGCGGGGTTGTAGTGCGCGCTGAGCGCGTCGTCGGCGACGCCGCCGAACGCGCCGCCCATCGCGGACGCGCGGGCCCCGGGGGTCAGCGTCAGGAAGGCGCCGCCCGTGGTGCCCTTGCCCGCGGAGCCCAGCG
>CAIQSZ010000116.1 GCA_903874575.1 uncultured Elusimicrobia bacterium | reverse complement strand
CCCATCCGCGCGGGCCACCAAAGCCGGGGACGCCGGAAATTCAGTTGCGGATAGCGGTCGGGGGTGAAGGAGATCTCGCGCGTCTCGCCGGACGCCAGCTCGACCGGCATGGCGAAGGAGACTCCCTCGATGCGGCCTCTCAGCGTGCCCGTCGCGGGTTGGCCGCTTCCGTTGCGCGCCTCGACGTTGACCGTCAGGCGCGCGGCCTTATGGGACGCATCCAAGCGGGAGACGACTTGCGGACGTCCCAGGGCGACCGGCCCGCTCGTGGTCAGGAAGACCTCGCGGAAGATCCCCATGTTCTTGTCTGGCGGCGTCGGGTTCCAATCCACCCAGGTCCAGCCGAGCTCATGGGGCCGAGGCGAGAAGACCTCGACGGCCAGGGCGTTCGCCTCCCCCGGACGGAGCGCCCCGGTGACGTCGAGCCGGTGCAGCCGGAACGTCCCCGCGATTTCGTCGGAGGAGGCAAGGCGCCGCCCGTTCAGCCAGACGTCGGCCCTGAAATTGATTCCGTCGAAGTGAAGCCACGTCCGCTCTTCCCGCCTCAGCGCGGGAGCCCGGAATTCGGTCCGATACCACCACGAGGACCGGAAAGGGCTGTCCGCCGGCATGGGCAGGTCGGAAAAATTTTCGCCGACCGGATAGCCGGTTCCGGGGATCGACCTCAGGTTGACGCCGAAAAACGGGTCGGGGTAGACCTTATTCTCGATCAACGCCGCCAGGACCGTGGTCGGCACCGTCGCCGGAGACCAGCCCCCGTCCGGAAAGCCCGCCCGTGACAGCGCCGCACCGTCCGCGCCCGCGGCGGACGACGACCGGATACGCCAGCCGTCGCGCAGGAATCGCCGGGGATTCTCGGCCGCCCGAGCGCCCAGCGCCAGCAACAGGACCAGAGCGGCGGCGTGTGAATGGAGCAACGAACCGCCCTTATTTTTTCTTTATCGGCGGCTGGAGCAGCAAGAGCGCGATCATCACCGCGGCAACGGCCGTCACGGCGCCGGCGACGACCGGCAGGATCGCGCCCATGGACAACAGCGCCGGATAAAAGCGCGCGATGAAGAACGCCGCGAATATAGGCATCGTCGAATAAATGCCTGCCGTCAACATCCACTTGGCGAGATTGCGATGCTGCGCCAGGGGAAGGTGGCTGGAGTAATATGAATTCCATTCATTTTTCGTGATCGTGATCATGCCGCCCATGGCGCCGGCCAGCACCCACGTCAACAACGGGACGTTCAGCGGGAGCGTCCAGAGGAAGGCGAGGGTTACGCCCGCTCCCAGCGCCGTCAAGCCGGAAAGACCGAGCTTGTGCATGGGAAGAAGGTTGACGGTGGCTAAGAAACTGAGCAACATGGAGCCCCCGTCGTAATAACCGATCATGGAGCCCGCCGCGGCGTCGACGAGGAAGATGGTCTTGGCCGCCAACAAGGCCAGGACTCCGTAAAGTTCGAAATGCATGTGGCTGAAGAACGCGAAGGGAAGATAATCCGCCAATCCCAGAGGCCGATCCTCGCCCTTGCCGGGCCGAAAGAAATCCCGGAGCGCCCGGGCCCAGCTCCGCCGCGAGGTCTCCCCGTTCGCGATCGCCGGATCCCGCGTCCAGGGCTCGTACATCTTGAGGTTGGCGGCGATCAGGGACCCCAGCATGATGCCCAGGCTCGACACCAACATCATGCCGGCGCCGCCGATCAGTTTCGCGTGGAGACCGGCATCGATCAGTGGAGACAGTTCGAGGCCCAAACCGGCGACCAGCGCCATACCGGCGGCGCCGAGAACGTGAATCATGGGAACGGCGAGCGCCAAAGCCGTGGCCGTGCAGACGAGCTCAACCCAGGTAAACGCCCAGTTCTGGCCCCAAGAGATCTTACTCGGACCATAGGAACCGATCAGCAGTCGCGGAAGAATGCTTTCGGCGACGCCGCGCGTGATTCCGTAGCTCAGACCTTGCACCGTCGCATTCAGCAGAAAGGCGGCTCCCAGAACCCACGAAGGAACAAGCCCGAGGGTCACCGCCACCGCGGCGGCGACGATCGACAAGCCGATGGCTCCCAAAATCCGCGAGGCCGCGTAGTTCACGGTGACCGGACTTATTGATTTCATCAGGGAATTCCCCAGCCAAGCGCCCACAGGACGCATGGCCAGCTCCCAACCCTTGATCAACATGGCCGTCGGGATATCGAAAACCAGCGCGATGAACACCGGCAGGGCCACGGCCTGGATTTCCTGCGCCATGGCGTTCGTAGTCCACGCCGCGGTGTATCCGATCAGGAAAGATTTCGGCATGAGTCGAGCCTTGCCCCAAAAATTGGCGAGGGCGAACCTTATGCGGTCAAGAGATTCGACGACGGTGCGCCGGGCGTCGGCGGACTCGTGACCGTACATCCCGGATTGGGTAACGACCGTACCGTCGGCGCCCAATACATTTAAAGCGACCGCCCCCAGCGACTGGAAAAGCCGATCGCGCGCGGCGGCTTCCGTGTCCGCATCCACGGCGATGCGTCCAAGGACCTGCCCCTTGGACACTGTATCGCCCTGCCTGACGAACATCACGGCATGAATCGTTCCTCCGACATCCGGCAGGCCGGAAACGTTCTGGAATACTCCCTCATTCTGCGCGATCAAATAGCGGTATTGACGCACGCTCGAGCCGCCGACGGCGCTCAAGTGATCGTCCGAATTTCCGGTAACAAGGGCGGGAATCCGCCCCACCACACGCGCCAAAACCGAAAGCTCTCGGCCGAGGGGCTGGAGGAGCGTTTCGACGATGAATAGGCCATCGCGAAGATCTCTGCTCTCGACGGCCTCTCTCAAATTCGCGTCGACAGCCTTGCCCTCCGCTCCCGGCAGGGCCACCCCGATGGTCGCGCCGCGAGCCTGGCCGTCAAGAAACGGCAGGAGGTTATGGTGCTTCACGGAAACGATTTCTCCGTCCATAACGGTCACGACTGAGGCGACCCTCATCGCGTCGTGGGAAGCCTTACCATCGAAGAGCGAAGCACCATCGCTCTCATCCCGCTGGGCCGGGCCGGAGGACCCGAGTTCTGATCCTTGCCGCAACGACCCGGCGGCGCTTGATCCCACGGTGCCGCCGGTATGTCCCGCGGCGGGCCCGCGTACGTCGAGTAGCGCGGAAACGCTGCCCATGGGCGTACCGGCAAAGGCAGCGGGAGCCTGCTCAGCGGCAGGAGAACGCCCGACGACGGCAGAAATTACGGGTCTAACAGCCCTCGGCAACTGCGCCGGGATGGGACTCCCCGGTTGACCGGGGAGCGTCGCAACAACAGGAGCGACAGGCGGGAAAAAGAGGATCTTAGCCGTAGGCTGAGCCGAAAGCGCAACCGGTAATGCGCCCAGCGCAACCGGCGCAACGACGGGGCCTTGATGGCCGCCCACTTCGTGCTCTATGCTGACGCCGCCGGCGGCCCATACTTCGGGGGCCAAGGAGGCCTGCACCAACGCGAAGCTGATGAATACGGCCGTCGCACGCAGGGCCCGCCTATATATATTCGTCATATGCAAATTATAGCGGCCCGACGAGCGGAGCACCTGGGTCTTTTGGGCATTTCAATTTCAGACAAAGGACCCACCGCGAGAACGGCGGCTCAAAAAGACAGTTCGACCGAGGTCTTGAAGGTGCGCGGCGCGCCGAGATGGAGGTAGCCAGCGCCGAAGGCTTGGCCGGTGTCCCGCCAGTACAAGGCGTTCAGGACGTTCTCGACGCGCGCGCGCAGCACGACCCTCGCTTTCCCCGCGCGCGCCGTCCAGCGCGCGCCGGCGTCGAGGCGATGATAGCCCGGGGCGGAGACCGAGCCGTCGGGCGCGGCGTACTTCGCGCCCGCGTACGCCCACGAGCCATCGATCCCCGCGCCGGATGCGAACGCGTAGTCGGCCGTGGCGACCGCGCGCAGCCACGGGACGTTGACCGGGGCCTTGCCGTCGAGCCCGGAGTCTCCCGTGCCGTCCACGCGCGCGTGGAGCAAGGTCGCGCCGCCGATAACGCGCAGATTCTCGGCCGGGCTGCCGGAAGCCGAGAGCTCCAGTCCCGCGTGCCGATCGCCGCCGCGCTGGACGAACTCGCCGGCGGCGTCGGTGTACTCGTAGGGACGCCGGATCATGAAGGCGGCCGCGGCCAGGCCCAGGCGCTCGTTCACCTCGCGCTTGAGGCCGACCTCGTATTGGCGGCTGACCAGGGGATCGTGGATGGCGCCCGCGTTGGCGGCGGTGGCGGGCGCCGTGCCGCCGAGCTCCAGGCCTTCGCTGTAGGCCGCGTAGACCGCCGCGTCGGGACGCGGCGCGAACACCAGCGCCAGTTGGGGCGCGAACACCCCGCGGCCGTAGCGCGAGACGAGGGCGCCGCCGGCCGGAGCGAAGTGCTCGTCCTCGACGGCGCTCCAGCGCGCGCCGCCGAGAAGCTTCCAGCGCGGCGACAGTTCGACGTCGTCGTGGACGAACGCGGCGGTCTCCGAGTAGCGCTGCGCGCGGTGGACGGGGCCCGGCGCGTTGGG
>CAIQSZ010000115.1 GCA_903874575.1 uncultured Elusimicrobia bacterium | reverse complement strand
GTGTTTCCACGCCGTCACGGGTCTTGAAAACGACGATGTTGCCCTTGACGTCGCCGGTTTCCGGCGCGGCGGGTTCGCGCATGGGAACCACGGCCAGCCCGGCGGCCGGCGACGCGGCATCCGACCTGGGACCCATCGGTCCCGAACCGGAAGAATCATTCGATCCGCTGGCCCCGCCCGAAGGCGCGCGCGCGAAACCCCGCTATCCCTGCGTGTCGAATTTGGACGGGTATCTCACGGCCGAGGATTCGGCCGCGCGCTTGAATGTCCTCAGGCGTTCCTCCGTGCTGATGATCCAACGCGCCGGACTTGATGATCCCGGGGATAAAAAAGCCGACTGCTTCAGTCTTAAAGTGCAGAGGTTCCTTGCCGGACGCAAAATCTCCTGCGCCGCCACGAAAGTGGATTCCGGCAACCTGCTTTTGACCTATTCCGGCAATGACCCGTCGAAATCCTCTACGAAACCATTCGGCAGTTTCGATAAATTGAACTGCGATCCGGTCGCGACGCATTCCGCGCATACCCACCACATCGTCAAGGAGCCGAAGCCAAAGGAGCCTCCTCCCAAGGCCCCGCCCTGCAAGTCCAACATGGTAGGCTTCATGGAGGAGTTGGATAAAAACCTCCCCGTCAGCGAAATCCGCATGGGCGTTTCGGAAAGCCTGCTCAAGCAACGCTCCGCCAGTTACGAGGACGACGTCGTCCGCGCCTCCAATCTCTCCCACTGCCTCGAGCGCTACTTCAGGTCGCATCGGCCTCCCGGGGACGCCACGTGCCTGGAACTCGACGTCGACTCCTCGGGCGGGCTGAACTTCTCTTATCTGGACGGGAAAAAATCCGTTTCCACAAAGATCGGAGAGATAGACCCCTGGGCGGCCTTGGCCTGCGAGGTTTCCTCTCCTACTTTCGGCGGCGGCGGCGGTGGTGGCGCGGGCCCTGCGGGACCGGCCGGACCTGCGGGCCCCCCGGGTCCCCCGGGCGCCGGCGGAGGAGGCAAAGGCGGGGGCGGAGGCGGCCCTAACGGTGGCGGAGACCCCGGCGGCAGAGGCCCGTCGCCAGACGGTCCCGCGCCTAGAGGCGCCGCTCCTGCGGCGCCCGCGCCGGGGCCTATGGCCCCTCAACCGGCACGCGTAGGGCCCTCCGCGCCGCCGGCCGTCGTCGCCGCGACACGGCCGGCGCCTCATGTACCCCCAAGCGCCCCCCCTCCGGAGCCGCCTCGTCCCCCGCGAGCGGAGCCGCCGGCTACGGCCGCCGCTCCCCGCTCCGAACCGCCCTCCGCGCCCTTCAAGGGCCTCCCCGCGGGAGGGAGCGCGGGCCTGCCCGTGTTGACTCCGCAGGGAAAGACCTTTCCCCCGCGCGATACGGTCGCGGCCTCGCCGGCGACTGAACCGGCCGCCCCCGCCCCTCCCGAGGAGCAAAAACCCAAGCCCAAAAAGCGCCGCAAGCGCCGACCGATCGTCCAGCCGGTCGCCCGGCCCGCCCCGGCTCAACCCTTGGTCTTACGCCGATCCGAACCCGAGCCGGACGAATTGCGAGACGCGCTCAACGCCGCGCCGATCCCTCTGCGGGCGGGATACGTTCGGCCCGCGGCGGGCTGCGGAACGATTCCGATATGGACGAGTCCTCCGGAAGGCTGGACGAGCGGCTGTTTCCCGCCTAAGCGAGACCGCCGGTTCCGCCTGGAGTGGAGTTGGATGCTGCTGACGCCGGTCCTGGATCCCTGGAGCTTCCTGCTGAGCGAAGTCGAAGGTTTCCTGCGGACTTCCAAAGACTACGCGTACGCCGGAGACTACGCGCGCAACGGAGACTATGCACGCGACGGAGATGGCGTTGCGTCCGTCGCCTCCACGCCGCTGGCCGAGGGCGGCGCCTACCCAACCATGATCTGCGAGCCGCCGCCCTTGCCGCCCGCTCCGCGCGGCTGGACGAGCGGCTGTTTCCAGGAAACGGAGTTCATG
>CAIQSZ010000114.1 GCA_903874575.1 uncultured Elusimicrobia bacterium | reverse complement strand
GTCGCCCTCCTTGGCGACGCGGCGGCGCTCCTTGCGCATCGACTTCGATATTTTCTTCAGCTCGAATTTTTCCGGCCGCGACAGGCGGCCGGCGGCGGCGACCAGGCGCACGCGGTCCTTCTTTTCAAGCCCGACCGAGAGCTCCGGATGGAAGTACAGCTTCTCCAATATATCGGCCGCCCGCCGCACGTCCACGGCCGTCACTTCCGGGCGCCGGGCGGGCGTGTTCAAGCGCGGTCGCCGATGCGCGGGTGGTGAAGGAACTGCAGGACGGTTCCGTCGGGGTCCTTCGCGTAGAACGAGCGCGCGCCGTCGCGGTGCGTCTGGGGCCCCCGGACGATGACGGCTCCGGCGGCCTCGAGGTGCGCGTGCCAGGCGTCCACGTCCGCCGCCTCGCGCAGGGCGACGCCGAAGTGGTCCAGGCGCGCGCTTGCGCGTCCGGCTCCGCCCTTGTGCAGGGCGAGGTTGTCCCGGCCGCCCATGGTCAGGTAGAGGTTGTCGGGGTCGGGGCGCCATTCGACCTCATAGCCGAGGACGCCGCGGTAGAACGCCTCGGAGCGCTCCAAGTCGTCGACGAACAGCGCGATGTGACGGATGCCCAGCGCCGGAGGGAGAGCCATGCCAAATGATATAATTGATGCCGTCATGGTCGAAACCCCTTTGAAGCCCGCGGCGGCCTTGCTCAAGTACGTTCCCGACGTGTTCTCCTACCGGCGCCGCAAGACGCGCGTCGTCATGGTCGGGGGCGTCGGCGTCGGCGGGGAAAACCCGGTGCGCCTGCAGTCGATGACGACCACCGACACCGCGGACGTCGAGGCGACGTTCCGCCAGTCCGTGCGGATGATCGAGGCGGGCTGCGAGATCGTCCGCATCACCGCCCCCACCGTCGAGGACGCGCGCGCCATCGGCAAGGTCAAGGAACGGCTGGTCAAGGCGGGTTTCGACCAGCCCTTGGTCGCCGACATTCATTTCAACCCCGCCGCCGCCGCCGAGGCCGCCGAGTTCTGCGAGAAGGTCCGCATCAACCCCGGCAACTTCGTGGACACCAAGCGCTTCGCGGCGAAGGAGTACACCGACGCGGCGTACGCGGCCGAGATCGAGCGCATCGAGGAGCGCTTCACCCCCCTCGTCTCGAAGCTCAAGCGCCTCAAGCGCGCCTGCCGCATCGGCGCCAACCATGGCTCCCTCTCCGACCGCATCATGAACCGCTACGGCGACAGCGCCTTGGGCATGGTGGAGAGCGCGCTGGAGTTCGCGCGCATCGCCGAGAAGAACGACTACCGCGACCTGGTTTTTTCCATGAAGGCCTCGAACCCGAAGGTCATGATCGCGGCCTACCGGCTGCTCGCGGCGCGCATGCGCGAGTTGGGCATGGACTACCCCCTCCACCTGGGCGTCACCGAGGCCGGCGACGGCGAGGACGGACGCATCAAGTCCGCCATCGGCATGGGCTCCTTGTTGGAAGACGGGCTGGGCGACACCGTCCGCGTGTCTCTGACCGAGGACCCGGAGTTCGAGATTCCCGTCTGCCGGGCCTTGGTCAAGCCGTTCAACGGCCGCGCCGGCGAGCCGCCGCGCGAGGAGGCCAAGAAGCCGAAGCATCATTGCGCGGATTTCTACGCCTACCGGCGCCGCGCGTCCGACCAGTTCTCGGTCGGCCCCATCTCCGTCGGCGGCCCGCATGCGGTCCGCGCGTTCCTGCGCGCGGCGCCCTCCGTGACCGCGGAGCGCCTGCTCGCGGGCTACGAGGCCCAGCTCAAGAAGGCGCAGGGCGCGGACCCGGAGGTCGTCGAGTTCGCCGTCGCCGATGAGGCGTCGCTGTCCCGCTTCCGGTCCGTCCGCGAGGCGCTTCGCGCGCAGACTTCCCGCCTGGCCTTCTCGGCCCGCGTCGAAGGCCCTCTTGGTCTGGCGCTGGAGGCGGCGAAGACGGCCGACCTGGTCTGCTGGGCCGAGCCGAGCGACCGCGAGTACGCCGTCTTCCTCGATGCGCTCAAGAGCCGCGGCCTGTCCAACCTCGTCGAGGCCGGGGACGCCGGGGCCGCCGTAAAGTACGAGGCGTCTTCCCGATACAAAGAGGTTCACACTTTGGTGTCCTTGCGCGGCGGCGATGCGTCGAAGCTCCTCCAGGAATATCGCCTGCTTGCGGCCTGCGGCGCCTCGTCGCCGGTCCTGATCCGCGCGCCACGTCAGGCGACGCCCGAAGAACAGGTGCTGAGGTCCGCGACGCTGGTCGGCGGCCTGCTGTGCGACGGCGTCGGCGACGCGGTCCTGGTCGACGCGGATCTGCCCTTCGAGCGCGGCCTGGAACTGCTGTACAACATCCTGCAGGGCGCCGGCGCGCGCATCACCAAGACCGAGTTCGTCTCCTGCCCGTCCTGCGGCCGCACCCTGTTCGATCTGCAGACGACCACGGAAAGGATCAAGCGGCGCACCGGCCACCTCAAGGGCGTGAAAATCGCCATCATGGGCTGCATCGTCAACGGCCCCGGCGAAATGGCCGACGCGGACTTCGGCTACGTCGGCGGCGCGCCCGGATTGATCAACCTGTACGTGGGCAAGGAATGCGTGCGCAAAGGCGTCCCCATGGATGACGGCGACGACGCGCTCGTCGAACTCATCA
Organism: uncultured Elusimicrobia bacterium; assembly: GCA_903874575.1. Lineage (GTDB taxonomy): Bacteria > Elusimicrobiota > Elusimicrobia > UBA1565 > UBA9628 > GWA2-66-18. Next base: position 11,531 of record CAIQSZ010000114.1, on the reverse strand, counting down.
AGAAGCACGGACGGTGGGTGGAGCCGGCCTGACGCTCCCCCGCTCATGACTGGAGGAATAATCATGCTCGCTCCCCGCTCCCTCGACGTGGCCGAAGACACCATCCGTCCCAGCGCGACGGGCATGACGCTTCTGCAGGACCCGGTCTTGAACAAGGGCTCCGCGTTCAGCCGCGAGGAGCGCGCGCGCCTGGGCATCGACGGGCTCCTCCCGCCCCACGTCTCGACCATGGACGAGCAGATGAAGCGCGTGCTGGCCAACGTGCGCGGCCAGGCCGACGATCTCCAGCGCTACACGGAACTGATCGCCCTCCTGGACCGCAACGAGACCCTGTTCTACCGCGTCGTGATGGAAAATTTGGACGAGATGATGCCGCTCATCTACACCCCGGTCGTCGGCAAGGCCTGCCAGCTCTACGGCCATATCTTCCGCCGCCCCCGCGGCCTCTTCATCACCCGCCACGAGAAGGGGCGCATCCGCGACGTCCTGCGCCACTGGCCGCACCGCAACGTGCGCGTCATCGTCGTCACCGACGGCGAGCGCATCCTGGGCCTGGGTGACTTGGGCGCCAACGGCATGGGTATTCCGGTCGGCAAGCTCTCGCTGTACACGGCGTGCGCGGGCGTGCATCCGTCCTGCACCCTTCCGATCACGCTGGACGTGGGCACCAACGCGCAGTCCTTGCTGGAAGACCCGCTGTATCTGGGCGTGCAGGAAAAGCGCCTCGTCGGCCGCGAGTACGACGAGCTGGTCGAGGAGTTCGTGACCGCGGTGCAGGAAATCTTCCCCCACGCGCTCATCCAGTGGGAGGACTTCGCCAACCACAACGCGTTCCGCATCCTGGAGAAGTACCGCGACCGCGTCTGCAGCTTCAACGACGACATCCAAGGCACGGCGGCGGTGACGCTGTCGGGCCTGATCTCCTCGGCGCGCCTGACCGGCGTCGCCTTGAAGGACCAGCGCTTCCTGTTCTGCGGCGCGGGCGAGGCGGCCATCGGCATCGCCGACCTCATCGTCAGCGCGCTGAAGGCGGAGGGCGTGAGCGAGGCCGACGCGCGCGGCCGCTGCTGGTTCATCGACTCCAAGGCGCTGGTGGAGAGCACCCGCAAGGACCTGCAGGACCACAAGAAGCCCTACGCCCACAAGCACGCCCCCGTCACGGACCTGCTGGCGGCGGTCAAGGAGCTCAAGCCGACCTCCATCATCGGCGTGAGCGGAAAGCAGGGCCAGTTCACGAAGGAGCTTATTGAGGAAATGGCCCGGCTCAACAAGCGCCCGGTGATCTTCGCGCTCTCCAACCCGACCGACAACTCCGAGTGCACGGCCCGGCAGGCCTACGAGTGGTCGGACGGGCGCGCGGTGTTCGCCAGCGGCTCGCCGTTTCCCCCCGTGACCTACAAGGGCGCGACCTTCGTGTCCGGCCAGGGCAACAACGCCTACATCTTCCCGGGCGTGGGCCTGGGCGTGGTCGTGGCGGGCTCGTCGCGCGTCACCGACGAGATGTTCTTCGTCGCCGCGAAGACCTTGTCGGCGGCGGTGACCAAGGAGGACCTCGACCAGGGCCGCATCTACCCCGCCCTGCAGATGATCAACGAGGTCTCGGCGGTCATCGGCACGGCGGTCGCGGAGGTCGCTTACGCGCGCGGCCTGGCGACGGAGGCCAAGCCCGCGGACCTGGAGCGGCACGTGCGCAGCCTGCAGTACAAGCCGGTCTACAAGAAGTACGTCTGAAGCGCCGTACGCACGCTTAAAATAATATTGACCGGTAAGAACGAACTGGTTCGGCCGGCGGCCGTACTCGGTCCGCTTCTTGCCGGAGAAGCGGGTCCTTGGCGAGCGACGGCGCCGAAGTAGTCTCGCGCGACGCCGACTTCCGTGCCGGCGCGGCTGGGAGCGTCCCCACCGCCGCTTCGTCAATTGCGCCGTTCATACCTCAAGGGGGCGGTGGGGAAAGCGAGCCCGAACTTACTTCTTATCGGACGTTTAAGTCCTTAGCCGTGCGGCCGAGTCTATCAGTAAGTTTTGCATCCTTCTCAGACCTGATTTCCACGAATATGTACAACGCCTCATCCAATGTCATTATTTTCCCATGTCCTATCATCTGAATAACGCCTTCTCCCGAAATGAATACTTCGTACCTTTTTGCTCTTAGCTCTCCCACACTGGCGGTCGGGCTACAAACCGCTTCCGACGTTTGCATTTCTGGCACCGAGGGGCGACAATACGACGGCAACTTATAGCTGGGGTCCTCTATCCGTGTCAGTCCCCCTTTCTCAGCGGCATCAGCTCCGAAACCGAAGTCCAGACCTGCGGCCCTCAACTGAGATACCGCGGCCAAGCCTGCAAACGCAACGGCGACAACAAACCTCACTGATACACGCATTGGTCTGACTCTTTTGGATCCCACTGTTCCTCCTGGGCGCAGATTACTTCGGAGCGGAGGTCAGGGTGCCGCGCCTTCGGATAACGCTACGTTCGTCGAATCCCCTTCTGCGCGAAGTTGTTGGGAGAACAATCGAATCGGTACGATCGCTTCCTGATCGTCTATGGTGCCGAAGGCATTAGAAGCCGATCTCGCCGGCGAATCGGCGAGAAATTCGCATTCTGGGGCTTGTCTTGCTGTTGTCATACACAATTAATCCCAGTACTATTCGTCGCGGTTGGGCTGGCGCTTATAATCCATGTGTGAAACGGATAGCCCTGCGCGTACTTTTGGGAATCCCTCCCCGCACGGCTGCGGTCTACACGAAATAAGCGGTATTGCAGGAGCATCTCATGATAATGTTCGCTTTGTTCGCGGCGATGGTCCCCGTCGCTTCCGTGTCGGCGGCGCCGCCGCGTCTGGTCGCAGTCATTGTTATCGACCAGATGCGGGCGGACTACTTGCAGCGATTCGCCTCTGAATTCACCGGCGGCTTCGCTCGGTTGCAGAAGGAAGGCGCCGTCTTCACCAAAGCACGGCAGGGCTACGTCCCCACCGAGACCGCACCCGGCCACGCTGCTCTTTTGACGGGCTGTTTTCCCTCCCAGCACGGGATCATCGGAAACGAATGGTGGGATCGCGAGCACGGCGAGTCGCTCTACTCGGTCGCCGACCCCGAATACGGCATGAGTCCGGCGCACCTGCAGTGCCCCACCGTCGGCGATATCCTTAAGGCCGCCGATCCCTCTGCCGTGGTCGTGTCGATCGCGGGTAAGGACCGTCCCGCAATCATCATGGGTGGCCAGCATCCCGACCTGGCGCTGTGGTACGACCGATCTGCGGGCCAATTTGTCTCTAGCGGCTATTACGGTCGCATGCCGGACTGGGTCTGGAATTGGGACGCCGACTTGCGCATCCCCGTAGTCGAGCGCGACACGATCACGCGGACCACGCGCTTCGATCCCCTAGCCATCGCGTTGGCCGAGAAGGCCATCGAGAACGAGAAAATGGGGATGAGCACGAGTGCTGTCCCGAGCCTTCTGCTTCTGAGTCTTTCGGGCACCGACTTGATTGGCCACTGGAAGGGACCGGACAGCCCGGAGGTCCGCGATCAACTGGAGATGCTCGACCGGGAACTCGGCCGATTCTTTGATTTCCTCGACCAACGCGTCGGTAAGGCGCGATATACGGTCGCGCTGTCGGCCGACCACGGCGTGGCGTCGATGCCGGAGAGCGTTAGCGGCCGCAAGAGAGGCTACAGGCGCATCATGTTCAACGATTTCGCCGCGCAGATCGAGAAGGGCTTGATCGCGCGATTCGGCCCGCCACCCGCAGGTGAGAAGTGGTTATTGATGGTGCGCCCTCCCCACGTCTATTTAAACGTCGCCTTGGCCAAGGCGCAAGGGATCGCGGCGGATCATTTCTTGATAGAGACATCGCGACTGCTGGCCGCGCACTGGGCCGTGGCGCACGTGTTCGATCCTGAGGTCTTGCGCCGCGGCGGCGATCATTCTCGGTATTGGGAGGAGTTCCAGCGGAGCGTGCATTCCCGCGGCGGCGATCTCATGATACTCGTCAAGGAGGGCGTCTTGCTGACCGGCAGTGTTACTGACGCCGGTCATAATCTCCCGTACGACGATGATGCGAGTATCCCTTTGATCCTGATGGGCGCGGGAATCCGCCGCGGAGTCTACTCCAGAGAGGCCTTGGGAGACGATCTGGCCCCGACGCTGGGCCGGCTTCTCGGAGTGGAATTCCCTCAGCTTCCGGGAACGCGCGTCCTTTCCGAGGCTCTCTCCGAAAAGTTCAAAGAGCGTCCCCGATAGCACGCCTCGCGCTCTCAGAAGTAGTATTGCCCCGTCAGGACGAACTGGTTCGGCCGGCGGCCGTACTCGGTCCGCTTCTCGCCGGAGAAGCGCTGGAGCGCGGCGGTCAGGTACAAGCCGTTGAGCGCGTTCCAGGTCAGGGACGGATGGAAGAAGGTCGAGCCGTCGTCGGCGTTGGCGAGGGCGAGCGCCTCCAATTTCAGCAGGGGATGCAGGTCCTTGGAGAGCGACGCCCCGAAGTAGTCCCGCGCGACGCCGACTTCCTTGCCGGCTTGGACGGGGCCGAAGTCGTAGGCGCGCGGGTCGGCGCGGCCGTTGCCCGCGCGGCAGTATTCGAAGACGAGCGCGGCGTTGCTCAGGCCCGGGAGGCCGGTCTCGTCGGCGAAAGCGTAATCCCAGCCGAGGTCCGCTTTCCAGTACGCCGCGCGCCATCCGGGATCGAAGTAGCCCCACTCGCCGTGGAGCGTTCCGTCGGCCAGCGCGCCCGCGAAGTCTCCTCCCGCCATGAAGGCCGCCGTCGAGCCGGCGATTTTGCCGCCCTGCACGGACGCGTCCCAGCCGCCCAGGTTGCCCCGTCCGCGCGCCAACACCTGCTGGTCCACCCAGCGGTCCGCTCCGGCCCACGCCAATTCCGCCTGGCCCAGCGCGCCCAGGCCCTTGCGCGCGTACAGCGCGTCCACGCCGCCGCGCTCGTCGCGCTCCAGCGAGGTGGGCGAGTAGGGATTGAGCACGTCGACCGGGTTCCAGATCTTGGCCGTGCCCCAGGCGATGCGCTGGCGCCCCGCGCGCAGGACGCCGCGCTCGTCCTCCACCCCCGCCCACGCGCGGTAGGCGCCGACGCCGAAGCCGTTGGTCGTTCCGGTCGACACGGTCTTCTCCATGGTGAGCCACGGCTTGGGCGGCGCGTAGCCGAACGTCCTGAAGTCGAGCGTGCGGAAGTAGGAGCCCGCCGCCTCCTGCGCGTCGAAGTCGGCGTGCGCGACGAAGGGGCCGGCGTCCTGATCGACGGTCAATCGGGCGCGCGCGGTGTTCAGGCTGTACGGACGTCCGTCGAGCTGCCCGGCCGACCACTGCTCGATGCTTTTGACGTAGCCGGAGACCTTCGTGCGCGCGGCCGCGGGCGCGGCGAGCAGGAGCAGGGCGAACAGCGTCTCAGCGCCGGTCTTCACCGCGGAGCTCCCCGTCCTGGAGGCGGACGACGCGGCGCGCGCGCGACAGCACGGCGGGGTCGTGGCTGGAGAACAGGAAGGTGACGCCGTGCTCGGCGTTGAGCGACTGCATGAGGTCGAGCAGGGCGCCGCCGGTCTTGGAGTCCAGGTTCGCGGTCGGCTCGTCGGCCAGCACCAGGGCGGGGCGGTGGACGATGGCGCGCGCGACGGCGACGCGCTGCTGCTGGCCGCCGGAGAGCAGGTCGGGCCTGCGGTCCGCGCAGCCTTCCAGGCCCACCCACTTCAGCGCCTGCAGGGCCTGGGCCCGGCGCTCCTGGGCGCCCATGCCGCGCAGGATCAAGGGGTACTCCACGTTTTCGACCGCGGTGAGCACGGCGATGAGGTTATAGGCTTGGAACACGAAGCCGAGCGCTCCCAGCCGGAAATCGGAGAGTTGGTCGGCGTCCAGCTTGGTGACCAGGCGGCCGTCGTGCAGGATGTCGCCCTTCGTGGGGCGGTCCAGCGTGCCGATGAGGTTGAGCAAAGTCGACTTGCCCGAGCCGGAGGGTCCGGCCAGCGCGGTGAACTCCCCCCGCGCGATGTCCAGGTCCACGCCGCGCACGGCGGCGACCTTCGCGCCGCCGGGATAGACCTTCTCGACGCCGCGGACCTCGACCAGCGGATGCGTTCGGGGATGCTTGCTAGACATGACGCAGGGCCTGCGCGGGTTTCAGGCGTCCGGCGCGCAGCGCGGGAGGCAAGGTCGCCAGCAAGGTGACCAGGAAGACGGTCGCGCAGGCGAAGGCGTGCATGCCCCACGAGGGGCGCAGGTAGATGACCGACGGGAAGGGCAGGAAGTACTTGAAGGCGTCGCCGACGGGGAGGGCCAGGCCGCGGCGGCCGAAGTAGGCGATCAAGCCCGAGCCGATGGCCAGGCCCAACGAGGTGCCGACGCCGCCCAACAGGGCCGACTCCGCGACGAGCAGGCGGACGATCCAGCGCGGACGCGCGCCGATGGCCATCAGGACGCCGAACTCCCGCACGCGCTCGAACAGGCTCATCAACTGGGTGTTGAGGATGCCGAGCGCGACGATGGCGAACACCACGCCCAGCACGACGGTGAGCAGGCCGTCCTGGAAGGCCTGGATGCCGATGATCTCGCGGTCGATGGAGCGCCAGCTCAGAGCGCCGATCGGGCCCGGGCCGAGCTTCGCGTCCAGGTCCGCGGCGACGGCGGACGCCTCGTCGATGTCCTTGAGCTTGGCGACGAGCTGGTTGGCTTGGCCGGGGCGGCCGAGGAGTTCCTGCATGGCCTTGAGCCCGATCCAGACCATCTGGCCGTCGAAAGATTCCGAGCCGGTTTCCTGGAGGCCGACGACGCGGAACACTTCGGCGCCCATGGAGCCGTCGGCGGCTTGCGCCATGAGCACGACCTTCTCCCCCAGGCGCACGTCGAGGCGCTTGGCGATCTTGCGGCCCAGGACCGCGCCCTTCGGCTGGCCTTCCAGGTAGACGCCTTCCTTCATATAGGTCGCCATGTCGGTGATCGCGCGCTCTTTCTCGGGCTCGACGGCGCAGATCAGCGCGCCCAGCGACATTTTAGGGGCGGAAACCAGCCCGGTCAGCTGGATGCGGCGGCCCCAGACCAGCACGCGCGGGTCGTCCTGCAGGAGCTTGGCCGCGCGGCCGGGGTCGGTCATGAACTTGTCGGGAAACTTAGGCTCGTCGACGTCGCGGCGCTGGATGCGCACATGGCCGGTGAAGGAGCCGGTCGCCTTCTCGATAAGCTGGCCCTGAAGAGACTTCATCATGCTCTGGCCGAACATGATGGCGGCCAGGCCGAAGCTCATCGCCGCGACGTTGATGAGCGAGCGGCGCCCGTTGCGCCAGACGTTGCGCCAGGCCAGCCTCAGCACCTCAACCGCCCGCCTTCTGCAGGCGCTGGTAGCTGAAGAAGCCCTCCTGAAGCGGCAGGTCGAATTCCAGCTCGGAGTAGCGCAGCGTCGTGCGCCGCCCTTTCCTTTGCGCGGGCGCGCACTCCAGCGTCGCCGGCACGCGCCGGCCTCCCATTATCTTGATGTCGGAAAAAGAGATCGTGCGGATGAGCTCGCCGCGCTCCGAGTAGTCCTCCTCCAGGAGCGGCACGACGGCTTGATCGGCGTCGTACAGCGCCACATCGGTGATGACCTTGCCCCAGACCACCGGCGCGTCGGCCTTCGGCAGGGCCTGGATGCGGTAGACGGTGCGGCCGTCTTCCTTTTTCGCGGAGAGCAGCGCGTGCGTGTAGTCCTTCACGATGGAATCCGCCTTCACGATGTCTTCATAGGTGAAGTCGGAGCCCTGCCAGGCGGAGTGCATCATCGTGGGCGGAATCTTGATGACGCGCTCGACCTTCGGCATCCACGCCCACATCTCGTTCTTGCGCCGCAGGGTGGTCTCGCCGCGCTCCTTGGCGGGCGCGCGTATGACGATGAGCGCGAAGGCGCGGTCCTTGTTCCAGCCCTCGACTTCCAGCGAACGCTTCCATTCCGGCGTCTCGATGGTCATGGTCAGCCGCGCGCGGCTGGAATCCCCGCGCAAGGTCTTGTTTGCCCGGTCCACCAGTTCCTTCGCGCCCATCTCCGCGGCGGCGGCCGAACGGGCGAACAGGAAGGCGGCGGCGAGAAGGTTCCTCACGCCCTCATTCTACAATCGTCAAGACCGCCGAGAAAGAGCTAAAATAAGCGCGTGAAGCGTTGCGTGGTCGTGCACGGTCACTTCTATCAGCCCCCGAGGGAGAACCCTTGGACGGGGGCCGTCGAGCGCCAGCCGTCGGCGGGGCGCGACCACGACTGGAACGCCCGCATCGCGCGCGAGTGCTACGTCCCCAACGGCGAGGCGCGCGTGCTGGACGGCGAGGGCAGGATCATCGACCTGGTCGACAACTACGAGTGGATGTCGTTCAACTTCGGGCCGACTTTGCTGGCTTGGCTGGAGACCGCGCATCCGCACGCCTACGCGCGCCTGATCGCGGCCGACCGGGCGAGCGCCGAGCGGCTGGACGGCCACGGCAACGCGATGGCGCAGGCCTTCCACCATACCATCCTCCCCCTCTCGGACCCGCGCGACCGCGCGACGGAGATCCGCTGGGGGCTGTACGACTTCGAGAAGCGCTTCGGCCGCAAATCGCCGGGAATGTGGCTGCCGGAGTGCGCGGCCGACGACGACACGCTCGCGGCGCTGGCCGCGGAGGGCGTGAAGTTCGTCATCCTGGAGTCCCAGCAGGCGCAGTCCGTGCGCCCGCTCAAGGCCAAGGCGTGGCGTTCCGCCGCCGAGGAGCTGAAGCCCGGCCTGCCTTACATGTGGCGCGGCGCGGGCGGCGCCTCCCTGACGGTGTTCTTCTACGACGGCCCGTTGTCTCGCGCGGTCGCCTTCGAAGGCGCGATGCGCGACAGCCGTTCCTACGCCGCGCGCCTCTCCGCGCAGGTGCCGCCGACCGCCGACGACAGCCTGGCGCTGCTCGCCACCGACGGCGAGTCCTACGGCCACCACGCCCCGTTCGCGGAGATGGGCCTGGCCCACCTCCTGCGCTACGCCCTGCCCGAGAAGGGGCTTTCCGCCGTGAACTTGGGCTGGTTCCTGTCGCGCCACGCCCCGCGTCACGAGGTGAGGCTCAAGGCGGGCGGGACCTCGTGGAGCTGCGTCCACGGCGTCGAGCGCTGGCGCTCGGACTGCGGCTGCGGCTCCGAGCCGGGGCGCCACCAGCGCTGGCGCGCTCCCTTGCGCGCGGCGCTCGAAGGCCTGCGCGCGCGCATGGCGCAGCTGTACGAGAAGGAGTCCTCCGGACTGCTGGCCGACCCGTGGGCCGCGCGCGACGCCTACATCGCCGTCGTCCTGGACCGCTCGGACGAGTCCGTCGCCCGCTTCTTGGCCGCGCACGCGCCGGCGGCCGTCGGCGACGAGAAGGCCCGGACCCGCGTCCTGCGCCTGCTCGAGATGCAGCGCCACGCCCTGATGATGTTCACCAGCTGCGGCTGGTTCTTCGACGAAATTTCGCGCCTGGAGCCGGAGCAGATACTGCTCTACGCCGCGCGCGCGCTGGAGCTGGCGCGCTCCCTGGGCGCGGAGCTGGAGCCGGAGTTCGTGGCCGCGCTGGCCCAGGCGCCCAGCAACGAGCCGAATTACCGCGACGGCGCGGGCGTCTGGAACAAGCTGATCAAGCCGAGCGTGCAGACGCTCGACCATGTCGCCGCCCACTACGCGGTCTCCCTGCTGTTCGAGGACACTCCGCCCGCCGTCGTCCAGGGCCGCGCCGCGCGCGCGGACCGCTTCACGCGCCGCTCCGAGGGCGGCGTCGTCGTCGCGGCCGGCCGGGCCGAGTTCGTCGAGCCCGCCACGCGCGAGGTCTGGTCGCGCTCCTTCTTCGCCGCCGTCCTGCCCGGCCAGCGCGTGCAGGCCTACGTCTGCGGAGGCGATCTCGCGGAGGGAAATTTCGATCTCCTGCTCAAGGACGCCTCGCAGGGGACCAGCTCGTGTCCCCTGCCCCAGGGCCGGCACTTCCTCCTGCGCGACCTTCGCCCCGACGAACGCGAGAAGGTCTTGAGCCTGGTCCTCAAGCGCCGCATCAACCGCTGGGAGTCGCACGCGCTGGACTATCTGGAGGAAACCCTCCCCCTCGTCGAGCAGTTCCGCGGCCTGGGCTTGGCCCTGCCGCCCAGTCTCGGCGAGGAGTCGCGGCTGATGCTGGGCCACGTGCTGGCCAACATCGCGGGCCGCTTCGCCGCCGGGCAAGCCGCCGCGCTCCCGGAGTTCCGTGCCGAACTGGCGCGCGGCCGCGCGGCCGGCGTCGAGCCTTTCCCGGTCGGCGTCGAGGGGCCGTGGCAGGCGGGCTTGAACCGCCTGCTCGACGCCCTTGAGACCGATTGGACAATCTCCAACCTGGAAGACTTGCGCGAGGCCGCCGGCTTGGCCGTCGAGGCCGGATTGGCCGAATGGCGGGCGCCGATTCAGACCCGTTTCTTCCGGCAATGGCGCGCGCGCGGCCGCGGCTGCGTCGAAGCCGACCGCGCCGCCGCGGCCCTGGGAATCTTCGTCTAGCGCCGCGCCGCCGGGATGAGCCGAAGCTCTTCCCGGAAGTAGAAAAGCAAAGTCGGGGCCAGGATCGCCCCGGTCACCCCCAGCAACGCTTCGCCGACGAGCAGACCCAGGAGCGTCGCCCACATCGGCGTGGAAATGCGCGCGCCGACGATGCGGCCGTTGAGGAAGTATTCCATCTTATGGACGACGATGAGGAAGATCAGGGCGGCCGCGGCCATCCGGTCGGACACGGTCAGCGCCGCGGCCACGATCAGCGCGTTGCTCATCACGTTGCCCGCGATGGGCACCATGCCGCAGACGAACGTCGCGAGCGTGAGGAAGGTCCGGAACGGGACGTGCGCGGGGAACAGGAAAACGGCGGTCACCGCGGTGTTGATGGCGGCGATGACGACCTGCGCGCCCATCACGCGCTCGAAGCTGGCGCCGAACAACTTCAGCCGCGCGCCGCACTCCCTCAGGAACTCCTCGTCGGGGGTTCCTCGGGGGCGTTCCGCCTCGGGCGTCCAGAGGAAAACGAGGAGCGCGACGGCGACCGTGACGACGATCTGGAAGAATCCGCGCGTGAGCAGGCCGCTGGCGGCGGTGACCGACCGCGCGTTCGCGCGGACGGTCTCAAGGATCGCGACGCGCAGTTCCCGGGCGTTCTCGATGGGCAGGTCCAGGCCCAGGCGCGCGCCGAGCGCGTCCAGCCGGGGCAGGAGGCGGTCCAGCAGGACGGGCAGCCGCGCCAGGCCGATGTGGACGAAGGAGGCGAAGATCAGCGCGAGAAGAAGCCCGACCACGGAGAAGATGGCGACCGCACCCCAGCGCGCGACGGGGCGCGAGACGCCGCGCTCTCTCAGGACCTGGTCCGCCTGGTGGAGCATCATGTGCGCGAACAGCCCCGCGATTAGCGCGTGCCCCAGGCCGCAGCGCGTCAAGACGAACAGCCCGACGAGGACGAGCGCGTAGGAGGCCCAGCGCGACGCCGGTAGAGTGTCGTTCATCCGGGTAAGGATACTACTTACGTTTGACCTTTCGCGCCGTCGCGACGAGCGCGATATCCTTCCGGAATGTCTC
>CAIQSZ010000113.1 GCA_903874575.1 uncultured Elusimicrobia bacterium | reverse complement strand
GCGCCGATGCGGGTCAGGATCTTGTCGACGACGCCGATGCGCGCCGACTTCGCGGGCACGAACGAGCCGATCTGCGCCATCAGCGCGATCAGCGCGTTCTGGCGCAGGAAGGTGGATTTGCCCGACATGTTCGGGCCGGTGAGCACCATGATCTGGGGGTCGCGCGCGTTGAGCGTCAGGGAGTTCGGCACGAAGGTCCCGGCCGGGAGCAGGGCGGCCAGCACCGGGTGTCGGCCCTCCACGATTTCCAATTCGTGCGAAAGGTCCACCTTGGGCTTGATGAAATCGTGGGTCGCGGCCGCCGATCCCAGGGCCTGGAACACGTCCAGCTCGGCCAGCAGTTCGGCCAGGCGCAGAAGCTCGGATTGCTTCTTAAGGGCTTCCTCCCGCACCTCGTCGAACAGGCGAGCTTCCAAGCGGAGCATCTTGTCCTCGGCGGACAGGATCGCCGTCTCCAACTCCTTGAGCTCGGGCGTGATGTAGCGTTCGGCGTTGGTCAGCGTCTGCTTGCGGTGATAGCGGGCGGGCGCCTTCGCGGAGTGCGTCTTGGTGATCTCCAAATAATAGCCGAAGACGGAATTGTAGCCGGCCTTGAGCGAGGCGATGCCGGTGGCCTGCCTCTCGCGCTCCTCAAGCTCCAGCAGGACCCGGTCGCTGTCGAACTTGAGGCGGCGCAGCTCGTCCAGCTCTTGGTGAAAGCCGGGGCGGATGAGACCGCCGTCGGACAGCTTCGCGGGCGGGTCGTCGGCGAGCGCCTTCTCAAGGTGCAGGCGCAGTCCGTCCACGGCCTTCGCCGTCGCGGCCAGGTCCGCGGCCAGCACGGCCAGGCCCGAGGAAAACGCCGTGTCGGCGATCCAGAGTTCCAATTGGGGCAGGCGGGACAGGGAGCGGCGCAGGGCGCTCAGGTCGCGCGGCCCGGCCTGACGCGTGGACAAGCGGCTCGTGACGCGCGGAAGGTCGGCGATCTCCTGCAGCAGGCGGCCCAGCGACTGACGGGCGTCGGTCTTGTCGAGGAGGTCCTCGACGCAGTTTTGGCGCCGTTCGATCTCGCTTATATCGGTGGACGGGTGCATCAGCCAAGCCTTCAGCTTGCGGCTGCCCATCGGCGTGCGGCAGCCGTCGAGCAGGCCCCAGAGAGTGTGGCGCTTTTCTCCCGATGCGGCTTCGACCAGCTCCAGCGTGCGGATGGCGGTGTCGTCCAACTGCATCACCGCGCCCGACTCGCGGTACGCGGGCTCCGGCAGTTCGCGCAGGCGGAAGCGCGCCTCGTCGACGTAGCGGCGCGCGGCCAGCGCGGCTTTCAGCGCGAGGTGGCGGCTCCTCCAGGCGGCGCCGCCGGCCCACGCGGGCGTCTGGGCGTTGCCCTCCGCCTCTTTTATCGTGAGGCACGACTTCGCGGGCAGCATCCGCCGCAGTCCCAGCGCGGAGGCCGCGCCTTCGTCGGCGACGACTTCGGCGGGCCGCACGCGCGCCATCAGGTCGTGGAGCTTGCGGCCATCCCTGTCGTCGAGCGCCTGCGTGGCCCACGACTCCCCGGTGGAGACGTCCAGGCACGCCGCGCCCCAGCCGGCCAAGTCCCGCTCCACGGCGACGAGGAAGTTCGAGGAGGCGGGATCGAGCAGTTCGTCTTCGACGACCGTGCCCGGCGTGACCACGCGGATCACCCCGCGGGGGACGATCTTCTTGTCCTTCGACGGCGCCTCCAACTGGTCGGCCACCGCGATCTTGCGCCCCGCCCGCAGAAGGCGGGCGATATAGTTTTGGGAGGTATGCGCCGGGATGCCGCACATCGGCACTCCCTGGCGCTGGGTCAGCACCAATCCCAGTATTTGGGAGGCTTCGCGCGCGTCGCTTCCGAACAGTTCGAAAAAATCACCCAGCCGGAAGAAAAGGAGGTCGTGCGGATGCTTGGCCTTAAGCTCCTGGTACTGCCGCATCACCGGCGTGTCGGGCAGCGCGCTCTCCGTCGAGGACATAAACGCGATTCTAGCAATTCCGGGCTGGACTGATATGCCCACAGGTTCGATGCGTTGTGTGTTGCAAGTTGTCTTGCTTTTCAGTTCCAGCCCTGTTAAACTGGCCCCATGAGTCCCGCCCAAGCGACGGTCGAGGTGTTCTGGACCGCTTTTAAGGCGCTTCCGAAGAATGCACGGGAAGGCGTTCTGGCGCGTCTCATGTCAGATCGAGGCGTCCGGGAAGACCTCCTGGACGCCGCCTTGATCGAGAAACGTCGATCGGAAAAAGCCCGTCCGTTTTCTTCCTACCTCGCACAGCGCCGAGCCCGTAAATAGTGTCCTACCAGGTCCTGATCCGGTCGTCCGCGGAGAAGGAAATGGACGCGTTGCCTCATGCGGCCCACGCGAGAATCTCGGCGAAGATCGCGGGCCTTGCCCTAAACCCGCGCCCGTCAGGCTGTAAAAAGCTGACCGGCGTGGATGGCTACCGCATCAGAGTCGGCGATTACCGGATTATCTATACGATTGATGACAAGATCGTTCTTGTGACGGTAGTCGGCGTCGGTCATCGACGGGAAGTCTACCGCTGACTTTATTCGACTGCAATTGTTTAGCGCCGTCGAGCGCCGGGAGGGGGCGTCAGCGGGGCGGCCCGTTCCCAGGCGTGACGAGTTGCAGGCGCGCGGGCTGAGGCGAACGGAGCAGGCGTTCGAGAATCGGATAGGGGTCACGGCGCTGTCGCCGCAGGGTACGCAGGATTGACGCCAGCACTTGCTGGGTCTGAGCTCCCCGCCAAGTCAGGTTGCCGCCCCAGACCTTGCGGCCGTAGGCGTGGCCGCTGCGGCGGCCCGTCCAGCGCGGCGTGCCGTCCGGCTCGCCCTTCGAGAATGGGGCGGCCTGGCGCTTGGCGCTGCGCCGGGCTTCTTCCAGCAGGCCCTCCAGATGCGAGACTCGCCGGCTGAGATGCTGGTTCTCGCGCCGAAGACGCTCGCAGTCTCGGCAGCTTGCGGAGCGCGGCGGCGGCTTCAAGCCTTTCTTCTGGCGGCGCGGGCTTTGCGTGGTTCGATCCAGCGCCTGCGGAAGAGTTCGAGATTGATGACGGATATCTTCTCGGCCGAGCGCCACCACCTGCGATAGGTCGCCACCCAGCGTCGCGCCTCGGCAACCAGGTCCGGAGGCAGACTGATCTGCTCGGTTTTCCCGCCGGGATGATTGGTGGCGAGGTAGGCGGTCGTATGTCCCTTGCCTTTGGCACAGCGGCAAGTCGCGCCGCCGCAGCGGCGTGTCCTGGTGAAGACGCTGGCGCGAAGGAAGGTTTCCGGAGCGCGCAGGGCGCGGGCAAGCTTTGCCCGGCGGCGTTCAAGGCGGGAACGAGGGCTGTTGGGCTTTATATATGACGTATATACTATATGTCATTATATGATGTCAACCGTTTCGTGGGCTGGAACACGGCGTTTTATCTCGCGGGAAGGTTGGGAGGGTTCAGGAAGGCGCTAAACAATTACCTTCCAGGTTTATCTAATCGGTTCGACGAAGCGCCTATGGCGCGGCCGTGCGCAAAGGGGAATCCGGAACCGAGGAGTTCGTCTCGAATAGGGTCCTAACGGCGGCCTCGACGCTTTTCTGATCATAGGGCTTGCCGTGATTTTCAAGCTCCCGAGCGACCGATCCCATCCAGTCCTCGGCCTTGAAGATTTCTTCTTTTGCTTTCGCCCGTATGCTTCTGGCTTCCGTTCGATTTTTCCCGCTTTCGCCGACGAGATGCGTCCGCATGCCCAGGGTCTTGGGGGTGATTTCGAATACGGCGAAGCGGCAAGGGTAAGTGTTGATGCTGGGAGTGGTGAAATATTGGATTCCGGATTCCACGTGGAAATCGGAGAAGTGATAATGCGCGGAGATCGCGGCCTGGACTTGAGGAAACGACGACAACTGGGCTTTTACGTCATCACGATTTTCCACCAAAAATTCCGGCCAAAGCTTGTATTCCGGATGGGACTCGATCAAGTTGTGGTGCATGAAGACGATGGTCGGCTTGGATCGCGCCGAATCGAGATCTTTTCCAAGCCAGTCCAGCTCTTGGAACGGAACCATTCCGCCCCAATTCTTGATTTGGACCGTGTCCAGCCCCACGATGTGGAGGCCCGCGATATCCGCGCTCCACCACGTCCGGCCGTCGGCGCCGAAGCCGTGCCCGCGGAAAAGAGTCGCGACGCCGGCTTTCGTTTCCCCGGGATAGAACGTGCGTTTTCCATCGGCCCATGCCGCGTCCGAGGGAATCATAGGTTGATCGTGATTGCCCAGGATGACGAAATAGGGGGCCCGGAGCCGGTCGGCGATTTCTTTGAAGCGGGAAAGATTGAAGGATTCGCCGTTGACCACGAGGTCGCCGGCGAATACGACGAAGGATAGGTCATTCATCGCGTTTAGTTGGTCGATGGTAATTTCGATCAGACGCTCGCTGCTGGCGGTCATTTTGAAGCCCTTGTCTTCTCCTCTCAGGCCGAGATGGACGTCGCCCAGAACGGCGAACTTCACCGGTTTCGCCGTTTCGTTGGAGGTCGTCGCGCTCCATGCGAGGACCGGGAAGAGGCAAAAAATAAGCCGAAGCAAGTTAAAACATGATTTCATCTTATCCTGTGTTTCCTCATAAGAAAATATGGTGTTCCTTAGGGTATAAAATCCGCGTGGCGACCGCCCGTACGAATCATGTCGGCGGAAAGACTCTCGTTTTGGCCCTTGCGGGATTGACCAGTGCCGTCAACTCGCGCGCCGCCTATCCCGTCAAGTTCATTTCCTTTGAGGATTTGCGGCCGCCGCAGGTCGCATGTTTCGCCATGGGCTACGGGACGGTTGGAATCGACCCCAACGACAATGTTTACGCCGCTTGGTGCGGCGATTGCGATTTATGCGGGACCGACTGCAAAAACACGTTCGGGAACTGCGCTCTATTTAAATACAACCCTAAGACAGGCGAAAGAAAACTTCTGGGAACCCTGAGAGAAACGGCGAAAGCCTCCGGGAATTTAGGCCCGAACCAGCAATGGGGAAAACCCGAGGCATTCTTGAAGGGGCATACGCATCTGGCGTATCTCAACGGCAGGATATATATGGGCACGCAGGAGTTCCATTCCATGTCGGGCGATGAAGGAATGGGGAATTACCGCGGAGGCCATATATTCGCCTACGACATCGCCCGGGACAAGCTGGAGGATGTCAGCGCATCCCAGCCGGGGGGGCGTGTTCGCGGCGCATCAAGGCATCCTACAGCTGTGGCCTTATCCTTCCAAGAATCTTCTCGTCGGCTGGACGGCGCCGCGGGGCGATCTCATTCTTTACGACGTCCTCACCGGGACGACCCAAGTCAAGCCCGGCGTTCCCGGCGAGTTCGGCAAAGAATGCGGGCGGGAGATTCTCGTCACGCCGAAAGGAGAGATCTTCCACAACTACAGCACTTTGAAGACGCCTCCGAAAAACGAGCGCATCTACAAGTACGACATGGAGTCGGGCGAAACCGTCGCCACAGCCTACAAGACTCCGTATTACGGCGGCGGTTGCAAGGACGACATGTGGGGGTTATGGAACGGAGTGACCCAGCCGCGAGACGGCGCGAAAATTTATTTCGCCACTTACGGCTATCTGTACGTCTTGGACAGCCAGGCCGGCACGATACGCACTTTAACTGGAATGCTTCCTCCGGAGGAGGACCGGAGAATCTGCAGGGTTTGGGGCTTGAGCATGTCCCGAGACGAGAAAAAAATTTATTGGATTCCCACAAGCGGAAGCGCGGCATGGCGTCTTTATGAGTACGACATCGCGTCGAACAAGGTTCATTTCGCGCAAGATTTGGGGAATATGATCGATAGGCAGCATACTTTACGGCCTCCGGCCAGGCTGTCTGAGGTTTCAGGGGACGACGTCCGCGACAGCGAAGGGAGAATCTATTTCGTCCGGCACACTTATGACGGCACGGGAGGTTCCGGGTTGCTGCAGATTGATGTAAGCGGAATACAATCCAAACGATGAATTGGATTTCAAGAAGGCGGCAAGGTCTTAGTCGTGGGTGAAGCCGCGGCCGCCCGGGCCTTTGCGTAGGGCGCGTCCCAGGATCAGATAGCAGAGGGCGAATAGGCCGAATACCGCGGCCATGCCCCCGGGCGTCGCGGCTTTGTCGAGCCAGGACGGGCGCTCGTCGGGCGGGGAGGATGGGCCGGCTTCGTCCAGGGACGGCGCCGCCGCGCCGCTCAGCAATTGCGGCGTCTCGCCGAGCGTTTTAATCTTCGCGCGCTGGCTATTGAGATGGACCTCGGGCGTGCCGAGGCTCTCTTTCTCTACGAGCATGCTTTCGGCGACGTTTGGACGCGGCGGGACGTTCGACGAAGCGGGCATGGCCAAAGTCGGAGGCTCGCCCGCAAACAAGGGACGGGGCCGCGGCGCGGGCCGG
>CAIQSZ010000112.1 GCA_903874575.1 uncultured Elusimicrobia bacterium | reverse complement strand
TCGCCGGAGTCCACGGTCAGCCGCACCTACCTGGATTGGATGGTGCACCTCCCGTGGTCCGTTCGTACGCGCGACGTCATCGACTTGGACAAGGCGCAGAAGATCCTGGACGAGGATCATGCCGGCCTGCCGAAGGCGAAGGAGCGCATCCTGGAGTACTTGGCGGTCACCAAGCTGACGAAGGGTCTGCGCGGTCCCATCTTATGTTTCGCGGGCCCCCCCGGCGTGGGCAAGACGTCGCTGGCCAAGTCGATCGCGCGGTCTCTCGGCCGCAAGTTCGTGCGGATGTCCCTGGGCGGCGTGCGCGACGAGGCCGAGATCCGCGGCCACCGCCGCACCTACATCGGTTCGCTCCCCGGGCGTCTCATCCAGAGCCTGCGCAAGGCCGGCTCCAAGAACCCGTTGTTCCTCCTCGACGAGATCGATAAGATGGGGATGGACTGGCGCGGCGATCCCGCGGCCGCGCTGCTCGAAGTCCTGGACCCGGAGCAGAACTCGACTTTTCTCGACCATTATCTCGACGTGGAGTTCGACCTGTCGCAGGTCATGTTCGTCTGCACCGCCAACGATCTGGACACCATCCCGATCACTCTGCGCGACCGCCTGGAAGTCGTGCGCTTCGGAGGGTACACGCAGGCGGAGAAGAAAGCCATCGCGCGCACTCACCTGATGCCCAAGGCCATCGAAAGCCACGGACTCAAGAAGGTGGCGCTGGAGATCACCGAGGCCGCTTTGGACCGCGTGGTGGAGGAACACACCCGCGAGGCGGGCGTGCGCCACCTTGAGCGCGAGATCGCCGCCTTGTGCCGCAAGGCCGCGCGCAAGGTGCTTTCGGAGAAGGCCGTGAAGATCGTCGTCGACGAGGCCGACGTTCCGAAAATGCTGGGTCCCGCGAAATTCCCGCGCGAGAAGAACTCGTTCAACGAGATCGGCGTCTCGACGGGGCTTGCGTACACCGAGGTGGGCGGCGCGACGCTCGCCATCGAGGCCGTGGCCGTCCCGGGTCGAGGCGAAGTCCGCATCACCGGCCGCCTGGGCGAGGTGATGACGGAGTCGGCGCAGACCGCCTTGTCTCATGTGAAATCGGTCGCCGACGAATTAGGCATTCCGGCCGAGGCGTTCCGTCGTCGCGATTTCCACCTCCATTTTCCCGAGGGCGCCGTGCCCAAGGACGGCCCGTCGGCGGGCATCGCCATCGCGACCGCGCTCGCCAGCCTGACCTCCGGCCGTCCGGTCGTCGAGGGCCTGGCCATGACCGGCGAGATCACTCTGCGCGGTCGCGTCCTGCCGATCGGAGGGCTTAAGGAGAAAGTTCTAGCCGCCGACCGAGAAGGCCTAAAGACCGTCCTGTTTCCGGACGGGAACGAGAAAGATCTCGAGGATATCCCCGTCGAGGTCCGAGCCCGCGTGAAGATGATTTCGGTGAAGACTTTCCGCGAGGTCGCCGCTCTCGCTCTCGGCCCCGCCGTAGTCGTCCCGCAGCCCCGGCCGTCGTGGCCCGTTCCGGGCAAGCCGCCCGTTTCAAAACAGCCGCCGCACAGCGGCGGCGTCGCCTAAAATTCCGAGCGCGAGGACTCTCATGTCGAACAAAAACATCATGCTCACTCCCGGCCCTACGCCGCTGCCTCCTCAGGTCTTGGAGGCCATGTCCCGGCCGCTCATCCACCACCGCACCGAGGAGTTCGGCGGGATGTTCGCCGGCGTGATCGAGGACATGAAGTGGGTGTATCGCACGAAGGGCGAGGTGCTGATGATGACCTGTTCCGGCACCGGCGCCATGGAGTCGGCGGTCGCGAACCTTCTGTCCCCGGGCGACAAGACCCTTGTCTGCACGACCGGCGCTTTCGGCGACCGTTTCGTCGCCATACATAAGGCCTTCGGCCTTCAGCCCGTCGTGCTTCCGTTCGACTGGGGCCGCGCCGTGGATCCCGAGGTTCTGCGCCGGGCTCTGAGGGCGAACTCCGGCCTCAAGGCCGTGTTCTTCCAGCACACCGATACCTCGACGGGCATCGTCAACCGCCTGGAAACTCTGGCGAAAATCGTGCGCGAGGAGTCCGGCGCGCTGGTCGTCGTCGACTCCGTTTCCGGCCTGGCGTGCGAGAGGCTGGAGACCGACGCCTGGGGACTGGACGCCGTCGTGACCGGATCCCAGAAGGGCCTGATGAACGCCCCCGGTCTGGGTTTTGTCGCGCTCAGCGAACGCGCATGGAAGGCCGCGCAGACCGCGACGCTTCCCCGATATAACTTCGACTATCGGATCATGAAGAAGTCGTTGGCCGACCGCGAGACGCCGTGGACCCCGGCTATCTCCGTCGTCGCTGGCCAGGCCGCCGCGCTCAAGCTCCTGCGCGCCGAAGGCATGGAAGCCGTTTGGAAACGCCACGATGAGTTGGCCGCCTACGCGCGCAAGCTGCTGAGCGCGAAGCTCGGCCTGCCGTTCTACGCGAAGGATCCCGCGAACATCCTGACCGGCATCGTCCTGCCCGAAGGCGTGGACGGCAACAAGTTGCTCGCCAACATTCTGAAAGAAGAAGGCATCTCGATCGCCGGCGGACAATTGCACCTGAAAGGCAAGATCTGCCGCGTCGCGCATATGGCGTACATCTCCAAATCCGACGTCGAAGCGGGCGTCGAGGCGCTGGCCGCACGGCTGGCCAAGGCGAAGGTATAAAATGTCCAAGCTCAAGGTTCTGGTCACCGACAAGATCGATCCCGCGGGGCTGAAGCCCCTCCAGGATCACCCCGGCGTCGAGCTCAAGTTCGAGATCGCGCCGAAGCCGGAGGCGCTTGAAAAAGCGTTGATCGGCACCGACGTATGGCTGGTGCGCTCGGAGACCAAAATCACCTCCGACTGGATCGGCAAGGCTCCGTCGTTGCGCTTGATCGGACGCGCCGGTGTCGGCGTGGACAACATCGATTTGACGGCCGCCACTTTGCGCGGCGTCGCCGTGATCAACGCGCCCGCCGCGAACACCCTGGCCGCCGCCGAACACGCGATGGCTTTGATGCTGGCCGTGGCCCGCTTCGTGCCGCAGGCCGACGCGTCGACCAAGGCGGGCAAGTGGGAGCGCTCGAAGTTCATGGGCGTGGAGCTGTTCGGCAAGACCTTGGGCGTCGTCGGCTTGGGACGCATCGGCCGCGAGGTCGCCAAGCGCGCCCAGTCGTTCGGCATGAAGATCGTCGGCTTCGACCCGTTCGTTTCGGAGGCTCAGGCGCGCGAGCTTGGGATCGAACCTCTGGCGTTGGCCGACCTTCTCAAAACCGCCGATTTCGTGACGCTGCACGTTCCCGGCGGCGCGAAGACGAAACATCTCATATCGGCGGAGTCGCTCAAGACCGTGAAGAAAGGTCTTCGTCTGGTGAACTGCGCCCGCGGCGAGCTCATCGACGAGGCCGCCCTGGCCGCGGCGTTGACGGAAGGCCGCGTCGCGGCGGCCGGCCTCGATGTCTTTTCGGCCGAACCGCTTCCCGCCGACAACCCCCTGCGCTCGGCGCCAAACGTCGTTTTCACCCCGCATCTCGGCGCTTCCACCGCCGAGGCGCAGAGCCGCGTGGCGACCGAGTTGGCCCAGGCCGTCGTCGATTTCCAAGAGAAGGGCATGGCGCCTAACGCGTTGAACCTTCCCGGCTTCGACGCTCAGACCGTCGCCTCCCTAGGCGAATGGCTGCCGCTGGCCGAGGCGCTCGGCCGCTTTTTGGCGCAGACTCTCGAAGGCGGCGTGCGGGAGTTCTCCTGCCAGTTCGAAGGCGAGTTCAAGTCCGCCGAGCGCCGCCCGCTGGGCGTGTGCGCGCTTAAGGGACTTCTGACGTCGATCGTGGAGGGCTCCTCGGTGAGCTGGATCTCCGCGCCCGCCGTCGCCGCCGAACGCGGCATCAAGGTTTCGGAATCCGTCGATCCC